>NZ_CP067169.1:600000-882500 GCF_028553885.1 Paracoccus aestuarii | reverse complement strand
TAACGTTTTTTGATGAAACTTTTCGACAGGGGTAGAAACTGCTCGGTTTGCGGGGAAACTCGGCCCGTTCGGACCGATCGGTTCGTGTATCCCCTGCAAGTCGGCTTTGAAACATCCCTGTGACTGCCTATTATCACGGCAGTCTTTCGGCGGGTTTCCGTCGCTTGAAATGTTGCACAGATGCAACGGCTGGCGTGGCCCCGCAACGGAACGGGCCCGGTGCCGCACCGGAAAACCCCACGAAAAAGGCCCGAACCAGAGGTCCGGGCCTTGATGGCGCACCGATCGATCCGCGCTCAGGGCAGCGAATCCGGCCGCAGGTCGCGGGCGACGTGATCCAGGACGGCATTTACGAAGCGCGCCTCGCGTCCCTCGGGAAAGAAGGCTTCGGTCAGGCGGACATATTCCGAGATGACCACCTTGGCGGGGGCGCGTTCGGCCACGATCTCGGCGCCCGCGGCGCGGAAGACGGCCCGCAGCACCGGGTCGATGCGGTCGATGGGCCAGCGCGCCACCAGGCCGCGATCGGTCGCTTGGTCGATGCGCGACTGCCAGGTGACGGCATCATCGACGATGCGGTTGAACAACGCCTCGTCGGCCTCGGCGGTGGGGCCGTCGCGATCCTCGAAATCGATGCGGAAGTTCTGGAATTCGCGCGTCACGCGGTCGGCGGACTGGCCGGCGGCCTCCATCTGGAACAGGGCCTGCACGGCATAGAGACGCGCGGCGCTGGACAGGGTGCGGCGGTCGGGGCGGGGGCTGCGGTCCTGATCGGTCATGCCTTGCCCTGCCCTTCCAGCTCGCCCGCCAAGCGAATCACGTCATGGCCCGGCGCCATGACCGGCCCCGGGCGCGCGGACCAACGGCGCGACAGCGCCACCAGATGCAGCGCCGCCGCGGCGGCACCGCCGCCCTTGTTCTGGCCTTGGGGATCGGCGCGGACCTCGGCCTGGGGGCGGGTCTCGACCGTCAGGATGCCGTTGCCGATGCACAGCCCCTGCAGCCCCAGCAGCGTCAGCGCGCGCGAGCTGTCGTTGCAGACCGTGTCGTAATGCGTCGTCTCGCCCCGGATCACGCAGCCCAGCGCGACATAGCCGTCGTAGCCAGGCCCCCGCGCCGCCAAGGCGATGGCGGTGGGGATCTCCAGCGCGCCGGGCACCTCGACCACCTCCAGCATGGCGCCGGCGGCATCGGCCACGGCGCGCACGCCCGCCAGCAGCCCGTCGGTGATGTCCTTGTAATAGGGCGCCACGACCGCCAGCAGCCGCACCGGGCCGTCGATCCGCGGCAGCGGCAATTCATGATGTTGGGTGTTCGACGCCATCTCTCAATCCTTGGGAATAGGCCGGGTGGAATGGATGGAAAGCCCGTAGGCGTCAAGCCCCACCACCTTGACCGGCGCCGAATTGGTCAGCAGCACCAGGTCTGACAGGCCCAGCGCCGACAGGATTTGCGCGCCCAGCCCGTATTGGCGCAGCGTGTGCGGGCCGACATCGCCGCCCTCGCCGATCGCCTCGGTCAGGTCGCGGATCAGGACGACGACGCCGCGCCCCTCCTCGGCGATGGCGCGCATGGCGGCGGGCAGGCTGCCCGCGCCCTCGCGCCCGATGCCCAGCACGTCATGCAGCGGGTCCAGCGCGTGCATCCGCACTAGGACCGGCCCCTCGGCGGTCAGATCGCCCTTGGTCAGCACGACATGTTCGGTGCCCTGCGTCTCGTCGGCGAAGACGCGCATCATCCAGTCCCCGCCATGCACGGACCGCACCGCCTGCTGGGAGCGTTCCGCTATCAGGTTGTCATGGCGGCGGCGGTACCGGATCAGGTCACTGATCGTGCCGATCTTCAGCCCGTGGCGCTGCGCGAAGGCGATCAGGTCGGGAAGGCGCGCCATGCTGCCATCCTCGTTCATGATCTCGCAGATGACGCCCGCCGGGTTCAGCCCCGCCAGGCGCGAGATGTCGACCGCGGCCTCGGTATGGCCCGCGCGGACCAGGACGCCCCCGTCGCGGGCGCGCAGCGGAAAGATGTGGCCGGGCGTGGCGATGTCGGCCGCGCCCTTGGTCGGGTCGATGGCCACGCTGATCGTGCGGGCGCGGTCATGGGCGCTGATCCCGGTGGTCACGCCCTCGCGCGCCTCGATGGACATGGTGAAGGCGGTCTCGTGGCGGCTGGAATTCTTGGGGCTCATCAGCGTCAGGCCCAGGGTCTCGATCCGCTCGGCGGTCAGCGACAGGCAGATCAGGCCGCGGCCATGGGTGGCCATGAAGTTGATCGCATCCGGCGTGGCCATCTGGGCGGGAATGCACAGATCGCCCTCGTTCTCGCGGTCCTCGTGGTCGACCAGGATATACATGCGGCCGTTGCGGGCCTCGTTGATGATGTCCTCGATGGGCGCGATCGCGTCGGAAAGGTCGCGTTCGACCGGGCCGGGTTCTTCAAATTGCATGCTGTGGTCCTTTGGGCGCGCGTCCTGCAAGGTTCGGGCTGCGAGGTTCGGGCTGCGGGGTTCAGGTCTGATGGGGGCGGTCGGCCATCGCCTCGGCAAGCCGGGCGACATAGCGGGCCAGGGTGTCGATCTCCAGGTTGACGGCATCGCCCTCGGCGGCATCGCCCCAGGTGGTGACCTGCTGGGTATGGGGGATCAGGTTGATGCCGAAGCGGTTGCCCTCGACCTCGTTCACGGTCAGCGAGGTGCCGTTCAGCGTCACCGACCCCTTGGGCGCGATGAAGCGGGCCAAGTCGGCGGGCGCCTCGAAGGTCAGGCGCAGGCTGTCGCCCTCGCGCGCGGCCCGGGTGATGCGGGCGACGCCATCAACATGGCCGCTGACGATATGGCCGCCCAGCTCGTCGCCGACGCGCAGCGCGCGTTCCAGGTTCAGGCGCTGGCCCAGGGACCAGCCCTCGGCGCCGATGCGCGTCTTGGACAGCGTCTCGGCTGAGATGTCGACATCGAACCAGTCGTCCCCCTTGGCGATGACGGTCAGGCAGACGCCGTCGCAGGCGATGGACGCGCCCAGATCGACGCCCGCCATGTCATAGGCGCAGCCGATCCGCGCGCGCATGTCGCCCCGCATCTCGACCGCGCGGACGGTTCCGATATCCGTGATGATGCCGGTGAACATCGCGGCCCCTCCCTGATGGTTACGATCCGAACTAGGCCATCCCCCCTGCCCGTTCAAGCGTCAAGCCGCGACGCCGCGGCAAGGCCTGCTTAACCGCGATGCACAAAAATCTGGAACCGAGGGGCGAAGCATGGCATGTGCGGACCAACGGGCCCGATGGTTTCAACGGGCCGCCCCTGTTCCAAGTTCCGCATGTTCCACGCCGGTCCCCATCTGTCCGACCCCGCCCCCCAGGCGCGGCGGGGGCCACGGTCTGGCGCTGCGGGTTCAATGCGGGGGACGAATTCTTCTGGTCCGACCCGGCACGGTTCCTGCGCCACGAAGGCTCGGTGGCGGATTGGCCCGACCATCTGCAGGCGATCCTGGACGACAAGGGCGTGACCGACATCGTCCTTTACGGCGATGTGCGCCCCATTCACGCCACCGCCCGCCGCCTGGCGGCGGAACGCGGCATCCGCGTGCATGTCTTCGAGGAAGGCTATCTGCGCCCCTACTGGATCAGCTATGAACGCCAGGGGTCGAACGGGAATTCGGCGCTGATGCGCATCCCGCTGGCCTCGATGCGCGCGGCGCTGCGCGAACAGGTCAGCGAGATCCGCCGCCCCCCCGCCCATTGGGGCGACATGCGCCATCACAAGTTCTATGGCGCCTTCTATCATTTCCTGATCCTGGTCGCGAACCGCCGCTATCGCGCCTATGCCGGGCATCGGGCGATCCCGGTGATCCAGGAATTCCGCCTGAACCTGCGCCGGCTGGTGCTGGCCCCGGTCTACAACCTGGGCCGCGCGGTGCAGTGGCGGCGGCTGCGGCTGTCGGGCGTGCCCTACACGCTGGCGCTGATGCAGCTGGAACATGATTCGAACTTCCTGGGCCATTCGCCCTTCACCCGCAACGCCCAGTTCATCCGCCTGCTGGTCGAGCATTTCGCCCGCTCGGCCCCGCGCCACCACCACCTGGTCTTCAAGGCCCACCCGCTGGAGGATGGCCGCGCCGGCAACCGCCGCGCCATCCGCGAGGCGGCGGCCGAATTCGGCATCCCCGACCGGGTCCATTACATCCGCGGCGGCAAGCTGGCCGAGATCCTGTCCCATGCCCGCGCGGTGGTCACGGTGAATTCCACCGGTGCCCAGCAGGCGCTGTGGCGGGGGATTCCCGTCAAGACCCTGGGCCGGGCGGTCTATGAAAAACCGGGGCTCGTGTCCGAACAGCCACTGGACGATTTCCTGGCCCGGCCCGAGGCGCCGGACCCCCAGGCCTATCGCGTCTTTCGCGACTATCTGCTGCAGACCAGCCAGATTCCCGGCGGTTTCTATGCCGGCCGGTCGCGCGCCCATGCGCTGCGGCTGGTGGCCGACATGCTGCTGTCGCATCAGGACCCCTATGACACGCTGGCGGCGGGGCCGATCCTGCCGCGTCGACAGGTGAGCCGCCATACGCAATAGACAGAGGTCTTGCGTCAAGAAGCGATAGCCTGTTCCTGCAACCGACGTTAGAATGGCACGAAACCGGCCCCGAGGTCGGGATAAGAAACAGGAGTATGTGAGGTGACAGTTTCCATCCAGCCGGCAGTTTCAGTCCGGCTGCTTCTGATTGCGTCGCTGGTCCTGCTTGCGGCCTGCGGCCTTCCGCGCTCGGGTCCCAACAAGTCCGAGATCATCAGCGGCGCGGTCGAACGCGGCGGCAACACCCAGGTGATCTATGTCAACGACCACGTCACCCGGGCATCGGCCTTCGCCCCCAGCTACGGCTTCTCGAACAGCTTCCGCGCGGCCGGACAGGTCGGCGCGGATGAGATCCGGGCCGGCGACGTGCTGGGCCTGTCGATCTGGGAAAACGTCGATGACGGGCTGCTGACCTCGCTCGGGGCCAGCTCGACCACCCTGACCGAGATCCAAGTGGACAGCGACGGCTTCATCTTCGTGCCCTATGCGGGCCGGGTCCGGGCGGCGGGCAACACGCCCGACCAGCTGCGCCAGACCATCACCGCGCGGCTGTCCGAACAGACCCCCGATCCGCAGGTCACCGTCCAGCGCGTGGCGGGCGACGGCGCGACCGTGTCGGTCGTGGGCCGCGTGGGCGCCCAAGGCGTCTATCCGATCGAACGCCCGACCCGGTCGCTGTCGGCCATGCTGGCCCGCGCCGGCGGCGTCGCCATCGAACCCGAGGTCGCGGTCGTCACCGTCAAGCGCGGCAATGACAGCGGCCGCGTCTGGCTGACCGACCTTTACGGCAGCCCCACCAACGACATCGCCCTGCGCCCCGGCGACCTGATCGTGGTCGAGGAGGATCAGCGCACCTTCACCGCGCTCGGCGCGCTTGGCGGGCAGACCCGCGTCCCCCTGGGCAACGAGGTCATCAACGCGGCCGAGGCGATCGCCATGGTCGGCGGCCTGAACAGCGCCCTGGCGGACCCGACCGGCGTCTTCGTGCTGCGCGACGAACCCGAAGGCGTGGCCAGCCGCGTGCTGGGCAAGCCCGTCCGCGGTTCGCAGCGCTTCGCCTATGTGCTGGACCTGACCCGGCCGAACGGGCTGTTCCTGGCACGCGACTTCATCATCCGCGACGGCGACACCGTCTATGTGACCGAGGCGCCTTATGTCCAATGGCAGAAGACCCTGTCGGCGGTGACCGGCGGCGCGGCGACCGCCGATTCGCTGACCAGCATCGGCAACTGAACCGGCCATGCGCCATGACGACATCACAGCCGCCGGGCCATCCCGGCGGCTGTGCGTTTTCAACCTAGGCTTTCTGACGCGGCCCCGGATCGCCCGGATCCTGACCCTGGCCGGGCAGCGCCCGGTCCTGGCCCTGCCCCGCCCCGGCGACCACGTGGGCATCTGGGGCGCCAGCCCCACCGCTTGGCGCGGCCGCGCCATCGCCGCCCGCCGCGACTGCCCCGTCACCACCGTCGAGGATGCCTTCCTGCGATCCGTCCTGCCCGGCCGCGCGCGCGGCAGGCTGGCGGCGCGCGGCCCCCTGGGCCTGCTGATCGACCCGGTGGGGCTGCATTTCGACCCGACCCGCCCCTCGCTGCTGGAGGGACTGATCGCCCGCCCCCCCGATCCCGACCGGACCGACCGCGCGGTGCGCGCGCTGGCGCGGCTGCGGGCGGCGGATCTGTCGAAATACAACCATCACGACCCGGCCCTGTCGGCCCCGCCGCCGGGCTATGTCCTGGTCGTGGACCAGACCCGGGGCGATGCGTCGCTGCAGGGGGCCAACCGGGCACTGTTCCTGCGGATGCTGCAGGCCGCGCGGGACGAACATCCCGGCAAGCGCATCGTGATCCGCAGCCACCCGGAAACCGCCGCGGGCCTGCGCCCCGGCCATCTGGGCCCCAAGGACCTGCGCGCGGGCGACATGCTGAGCGACGGCCCCGTCTCGCCCTGGCGGCTGGTCGAGGGCGCGGATGCCGTCTATGCCGTCAGTTCGCAGCTGGGATACGAGGCGCTGCTGGCCGGGCACCGCCCGCGGCTGTTCGGGCGGCCCTTCTATGCGGGCTGGGGCCTCAGCCAGGACGAGGATCCCATTCCCCGGCGCGGTTCCGCCAGCCGGGAATCGCTCTTTGCCGCCAGCCATCTGGACGGGCCGGTCTGGTATGATCCCTGCCGCGACCGGCTGACCGATCTGGACGGCGCGCTGGACCAGATCGAGGCCGAGACCCGCGCCTTTCGCCAGGATCGCGACGGCCATCTGGCCCATGGCATGCGCCTGTGGAAGCGCCGGTTCCTGTCGCGCGAATTCGGCGATGTCCGGCCGCTGCGCTTTGCCAAGGCGCCCTCGCCCCAGGTCACGCTGGCCTGGGCGGGGGCGGCCGCGGCGGTGCCGCAGGCGATCCGGGTCGAGGACGGGTTCCTGCGGTCACGGGGCCTGGGCGCGGCGCTGACGCCGCCCTTGTCGCTGGTGGCGGATGATCTGGGGATCTATTTCGACCCGACCGCGCCATCGCGGCTGGAATCGCTGATCGCGCTTGGGCCGCCGCCCTGCGGGCGGGCGCGGGCCGAACAGCTGATCGCGGTGCTGATCGCCGGCGGGGTCACGAAATACAATCTGGGCGGGGCGACGGCCCTGCCCGACGCGGGCGGGCGGATGCGCATCCTGGTCCCCGGCCAGGTCGAGGACGATGCCTCGATCCTGCGCGGCGCGGGGGCCGAGCGCACGAACCTGGCTTTGCTGCGCCGCGTCCGTGCCGAGAACCCGGAGGCGCAGATCATCTTCAAGCCCCATCCCGATGTCGAGGCCGGGCTGCGTCCCGGCCGCATCGCCCCCGCCGATCTGGCGGGGCTGGCCGATCACGTGGCCGACCGCGCCGATCCGGTGGCGCTGATCCAGGCCTCGCAGGCGGTCTGGACGATCACCTCGACCCTGGGCTTCGAGGCGCTGCTGCGCGGGTGTCCGGTAACCACGCTCGGCGCGCCCTTCTATGCGGGATGGGGTCTGACTCGGGATCTGGGGCCGGTGCCCGCGCGGCGGCGGGCGCGGCCCGATCTGGCGGCGCTGGTCCATGCCTGCCTGATCGCCTATCCCCGCTATCGCGATCCGGTCACGGGCCTGCCCTGCCCGGTCGAGCTGGCCTTGGAACGGCTGATCGCGGGCCGGACCGCGCAGCCCCCCGCGCTGCGCCTGCTGGCCAAGCTGCAGGGCGCCTTGGCGGGCCATGCCTGGATCTGGCGGCGCTAGGCCCGGCGCCAGCGGTGGAACAGGTCGGGGCCGATCACCCGCGTCTCGGCCAGCGTGAAGCGCGGCGCATCGGCCAGGCGCGTCCAGCCCGCAGGCCCCAGAAAGGGCCGCGCATCGCCCCCCAGCACCAGCCCCGCCTGATAGGCGACCAGCTGATCGACCAGCCCCGCCTGCAGCAGCCCCGCCGCCAGCCGCCCCCGCCCTCGCAGAAGACGCGGGTGATGCCGCGCGCGGCCAGGTCGGTCATGATCGCGTCGGGCGCGCCCTCGACCCGCCACAGGGGGCCGTGATCGGCATCCTGCACCGCCAAGGGCGGCAGCGCCTGCGATGACACGACGATCCGCACCGGCTGCTGCGGGGTGTGGATGCCCCGGACGTTCAGCTGCGGCAGATCGCTGCGCGCGGTCGCCCCGCCGACCATCACCGCGTCATGCTGGGCGCGCAGCGCATGGACATGGGCCCGCGCCGCCGGGCCGGTGATCCAGCGGCTTTCCCCGCTGGCCATGGCGATGCGGCCGTCCAGACTGCTGGCCAGCTTCAGCGTGACGAACGGCCTGCGCGCGCCGATCCGCAGCAGGAACCCGGCCTGCAGTTCCGCCGCGGCCCGGGCGCGCACGCCCTCGGTCAGGGCGATGCCCGCATCGCGCAGCATCTGGTGGCCGCGCCCGGCGACGCGGGGATCGGGATCGGTCAGCGCGGTCACCACGCGCCGCACGCCCGACGCGACCAGCCCCGCGGCGCAGGGCGGGGTGCGGCCGTGATGGGCGCAGGGCTCCAGCGTCACATAGGCGGTGGCGCCGCGCGCCAGCGGTCCCGCCGCATCCAGCGCCATCCGTTCCGCATGGGGCCGCCCGCCGGGCTGGGTCCAGCCGCGCCCGACCACCCGGCCCTCGCGCACCAGGATGCAGCCCACCGCCGGATTGGGCCAGACATTGCCCAGGCCGCGACGGGCCAGGCGCAGCGCATGATCCATGTGCCGCGCGTCATCTTCCGCGGCCAGGCTCAATCCGCGGCGGCGCCGGGGCGCAGCTCGGACACGAACTTGTCGAAATCATCCGCATCCTGGAAATTCTTGTAGACGCTGGCAAAGCGCACATAGGCGACATTGTCGATCCGCGACAGGGATTCCATCACGATCTCGCCGATGGCCTTGGAGGGGATGTCGGTCTCGCCCGTGCTTTCCAGGCGGCGGACGATGCCGCTTATCATCTGTTCGATCCGGTCGGGTTCGACCGGGCGCTTCTGCATGGCGATGCGGATCGACCGGGCCATCTTGTCGCGGTCGAAATCCTCGCGCCGGCCGTTCGACTTCACGACCACCAGATCGCGCAGCTGGACGCGTTCATAGGTGGTGAAGCGCCCCCCACAGGACGGGCAGAACCGGCGGCGGCGGATCGCCACGTTATCCTCGGCGGGGCGGGAATCCTTGACCTGGGTATCGACATTTCCGCAAAACGGGCAGCGCATTCCGTTGTCCCTGTGCCTTGGGCGATCCGCGACAACTATAGGCAGCTTGGCAGGGATTGGGTAGCCCGATCTTCCGCCCCACAAGATAGGCCCCCCGGAACCTGTGGCCCGAATGCCGCGTTGCCCGGCATCCCAGCAACCCCGGAGGTTCCCATGGCCCAGACCCTGTTCATCACCGGCGCATCATCCGGCATCGGCGCGGCCACCGCCCGCGCGGCCGCCGAGGCGGGGTGGAACACCGCCCTCTTCGCCCGCTCGGCCGACCGGCTGCGGGACCTGGCGGACGAGCTGGGCGGACAGGCGCTGGTCCTGACCGGCGACGCCACCGATGCCGAGGCCTTGAGCGATGCCGCCGCGCGCTGCGCCGATCATTTCGGGGGCATCGATGCGGGTTTCGCCAATGCCGGGCGCGGGCTGTCCAAACCCGGCACCGAGGCGGGCGATCTGGACGACATCCGCGGCATGATCGATCTGAACGTGACCGGCGTGGTGCTGACCGCCCGCGCCCTGCTGCCGCATCTGCGGCGCAGCAAGGGCACGCTGGTCCTGACCGGGTCGGCGGCGGGGCGGCGCCATATCGCGGGCTCGATCTATGGCGCGACCAAATGGTTCGTGCACGGCTATGCCGGCAACCTGGCCGAGGAGATGCGCGAATGGGGCGGGCGCTGCGGCGTCGTGGCGCCGGGAATGGTCGACACGCCCTTCTTCGACGCGGGCGCGCCCGACAAGCTGCAGCCCCAGGATGTCGCGGCCGCGGTCCTGCAGATGATCACCGCCCCCGAACGCGCCGCCATCCGCGAGGTCTTCCTGATGCCCCAGCAGGGCTAGACCGCCTGGAACGCCATCGCCACATGGCGATCATGGGGCGCGCGCCGGTGTTCGACCAGATAGACCCCCTGCCAGCGCCCCAGCATCATCGCCCCGCCCTGCACCGGGATCTGCAGCGTCGTGGGCAGCATCGCGGCCTTCAGATGGGCGGGCATGTCGTCCGGCCCCTCGTAGCGATGCGTGATCCAGCCCATCGAGGGATGATCGGCGGGCGGCGCCAGACGGTCCAGCCATGCCAGCAGGTCCTGCTGCACCTCCGGGTCCGCATTCTCCTGAATCAGGATCGAGGCCGAGCTGTGGCGCACCATCAGCGTCAGAACCCCGTCCCCCGCGCCGATCCCGCCCAGCCATTCCGCGATCCGCCGGGTGATCTCGTGGCAGGCGGGGCCGGACGTGCGGATGGTCAGGCTGTCGATCATTCCGCGGCCTCGGGACCGGGCAGCGAGGCCGCATCGTCGTCACGGTCGTGATCCAGCGCGATCTGCTTGCTGGCCCGGGCGCCCAGGGCGCGCAGCATCTCGACCTGGCGGATGACATTGCCGGGGCCGCGAGACAGCCGGTCCATCGCCTGCGCCTGCGCGCGGCTGGCTTGGTCCAGCGCCTTGGCGACGCCCTCCATCGACTCCACGAAGCCCGCCACCTTGTCATAGAGCTGCCCGGCCCGGCGCGCGATCTCCATGGCATTGGTCTCGCGCCGCTCGACGGCCCAGATATGGTCCACGGTGCGCAGCGTCAGCATCAGCGTCATCGGCGTGGTCAGCCCGACCCGGCGTTCCATCGCAAAACCCGCCAGCCCCGGATCGGCGCGCAGCGCCTCCGAGAAGGCGCCTTCAATCGGGATGAACATCAGCACGTAATCCACTGAATTGTCGTCCATCCGCTGATAGCCGCGTTCCGACAGCCCGGTGATGTGGGCGCGGATCGCCGCCACATGGCGGCGCAGGGCGGCCTCGGCCTCGGCCGGGTCGTCCGAGGTCGCCGCCAGCTCGTAATCGTTCAGCGAGACCTTGCTGTCGATCACCATCGCCTTGCCGCGGGGCATGCGCACGACCACGTCGGGGCGCCACAGCTTGCCGGCCTCGTCGCGCCAGCTGGCCTGGACCTGGTAATGCGTGCCCTCCAGCAGGCCGGATTCCTCCAGGATACGCTCCAGAACCATCTCGCCCCAGGCCCCTTGGCGCTGCTTCTCGCCCTTCAGGGCGCGGGTCAGGTTCACCGCCTCGCGGCTGATCGCCTCGCTGCGGTTGTGCAGGGACAGGATCTGTTCGCGCAGCCGGGCGGATTCCTCGTCCAGCACCTTGTTGCGGGCCTGCAATTCCGTCTGGAACCGCCCCACCTGGTCGCGAAAGGGCGCCAGCAGCGCGGAAAGCTGGTCGTTCTGACTGCGCTGCAGATCCTCCTGCTGGGCGCGCAGCGTCTCGGCCGAGAGCAGCTTGAAATGCTGGGTCATCTCGGCGCGCAGCTCGCGCAGGGTGGCGATCTCGCGCGCGCTGGCCTCGGCATCCTTTTCGGCGCGCAGCCGGGTCTCGGCCAGCCGCGTCTCCAGCTGAGACAGCTGCTGGCGGGTCTGGTGCAGCGCGTCGGTCAGCCCGTCACGCTCCTCGGTGATCCGGGACAGGCGCTGGCCCGCGGCCTCGGATTCCACCTCCAGCCGGGAATGGCGCAGGGCCCGGTCCTGCAGGTCGGCCTGGGCGCGGGCCAGTGCCGAACGCCCCCGCAGCCACAGGGCGACGGCCAGGCCCGCGACGGCCAGCGCGATCAGGGTCAGCGGGTCCAAGGACTGGGGCATCGGCCCGTCCCCCCTTTCGTGGTCTCAGACGGCGATGGACATCATGAAGGCGACGACGCCGCCCGCATAATCCCCGCGATGCACGGTCGAGCTGTCGGATTTCGCGAACCAGTCCATCAGCGAGGCCTTGTCGCGGTCCGAAAACCGCATCCGCCAGTCCTGGAACCGGCGATGATCCAGCGATCCCTGGTCCAGCACGTCCAGCGAGACATGCCGCCGGTCGCGCTCGATCGAGGCCACGACGTCGCGCAGCCCCTCGACCGGGCCTTCCAGCCATTGAAAGAACAGCCCGTCCTCGTAATGCAGGCAGCCGGTCAGGCCCAAGGCCTGGTTGCGGCGCCGGGCCTCCAGCAGGATGTCCTGCAGCTCGTCCGCGCCCAGCCCGTCACGCGCCGTGCTTCGATAGAGGTAGAACCCGAGCCCCTCCACGCTGTTCAGATCACTGGTCAAGGAACGACCGCAGTTTTCTGCTGCGCGAGGGATGTTTCAGTTTACGCAATGCCTTGGCCTCGATCTGGCGGATACGTTCGCGGGTGACGCTGAACTGCTGCCCCACCTCTTCCAATGTGTGGTCCGTGTTCATGCCGATGCCGAAGCGCATGCGCAGCACGCGCTCCTCGCGCGGGGTCAGGCTGGCCAGGACACGGGTCGTGGTCTCCTTGAGGTTCTCCTGGATGGCGCTGTCCAGCGGCAGGACGGCGTTCTTGTCCTCGATGAAATCGCCGAGCTGGCTGTCCTCCTCGTCCCCGATCGGGGTCTCGAGGCTGATCGGCTCCTTGGCGATCTTCATCACCTTGCGGACCTTCTCCAGCGGCATCTGGAGTTTCTCGGCCAGTTCCTCGGGGGTCGGCTCGCGGCCGATCTCGTGCAGCATCTGGCGGCCGGTGCGGACCAGCTTGTTGATCGTCTCGATCATGTGGACCGGGATGCGGATGGTCCGCGCCTGATCCGCGATGGACCGGGTGATCGCCTGCCTGATCCACCAGGTCGCATAGGTCGAGAACTTGTAGCCGCGGCGGTATTCGAACTTGTCCACGGCCTTCATCAGGCCGATATTGCCTTCCTGAATCAGGTCCAGGAACTGCAACCCGCGGTTCGTGTATTTCTTGGCGATGGAGATGACCAGACGCAGGTTGGCCTCGACCATCTCCTTCTTGGCCTGGCGGGCCTCCTTCTCGCCGCGCTGGACCTGGGCCACGATGCGGCGGAATTCCTCGATATCGACACCGACATATTGCCCGACCTCGGCCATGTCGCCGCGCAGCTTTTCCACCGCATCCCGCGAACGGTCGAACAGCGCCTGCCAGCCGCGACCGGCCTGGGCGGACATGCGGTCCATCCAGGTCGGGTCCAGCTCGGCCCCGCGATAGGCGTCGATGAATTCGCGACGGTTGATGCGGGCGGCATCGGCCAGCTTGACCATGCCGCTGTCGATGGTGACGATGCGGCGGTTGATGCCATAAAGCTGGTCGACCAGCGCCTCGATCCGGCCGCTGTTCAGGTGCAGCGAATTGACCAGCACCACGATCTCGGAGCGCAGGGTCTGGTAGTCGCTCTCCGCCGTGGCGGAAAAGCTGTTATCCTCGTTCAGCGTCGCGGACATGCGCTGATCCTGCATGTCGGCCAGCCGCTCGTAGTAATGGGCGATGGATTCCAGCGTCTCCAGCACCTTGGGCTTCAGGCTGGCCTCCATCGCGGCCAGGGACAGGTTCGCGCCCTCGTCCTCGTCCTCGTCCTCCTCGACGCGCAGGGGGTTGCCGTCGGCGTCGTATTCCTCGCGCTTTGGGGCCGCGCTGGCGCCGGCATCGCCCTCGGCGACCAGCTCCTCCTCGTCACCTTCCTCGCCGTCCATGGACTGGCCGAAGGTCGTCTCGAGGTCGATCACGTCGCGCAGCAGGATCTCCTCGTCTAGAAGCTCCTCGCGCCACAGCGTGATGGCCTTGAAGGTCAGCGGGCTTTCGCACAGGCCCGCGATCATCGTGTTGCGGCCGGCCTCGATGCGCTTGGCGATGGCGATCTCGCCCTCGCGCGAGAGCAGCTCGACGCTGCCCATCTCGCGCAGATACATGCGGACGGGGTCGTCGGTGCGGTCCAGCTTTTCGGTCTCGGTCGCGGCGACGGCCAGTTCGCGCGACCCGGACCCGGCGGCGACCACGGCCCCGCCTTCGGATTCCTCGGCGGCCTCGTCATCCTCGATGACGTTGATGCCCATCTCGGACAGCATCGACATCACGTCCTCGATCTGCTCCGAGCTGACCTGTTCGGGCGGCAGGACGGAATTCAGCTGGTCATAGGTGATGTAGCCACGGTCCCGCGCCTCGGCGATCATCTTCTTGACCGCAGCCTGGCTCATGTCCAACGAATGGGCGTTGTCGTCCTTGTCGGTCTTGTCGTGGTCGTCGTCCTTGGCGGCCATCCAGGGCTCCTTCTCGGCGCGGCGTGGAGAGACGATTCGCTGGAGGCCGCGAATCGTCGCAAAATCGTTTCGGTTCTAGCGCGGTTCCCGACCGAATCAAAGGCCGGGCCCCGCTGATGATTCGCAACGGCGATTCGCGGTCACCGCCGGGGCGGCTTGCGCCAGATCTGGCCCGACAGCCAGTCGGAAAGCTGCGCCGAGAGCGCGTCGCCATCCTCGCCCGCATCCTTGACCCCGTCCAGTTCGCGCCGTTCGGTCAGGTGCCGGGACCGGGCGATCTGGCTCATGCGCCATGTCAGGCCCTCGTCGGCCTCGCCCTGCATCTCGGTCTCGGCGCGGCGCAGTTCCTGGTGGGTCGCGCGGGCGACCTCCAGGCGATCCAGAAGATCGGCAAGGATCAAGGAAGCGGCATCATCGGCCTTCTGTTCGATCACCGTCGGGGTCAGGCCCAGATGGGCGTCGCGGCGCAGGGTTTCAAGGCCGCGCCGCCCCGCGGGGCTGTCCGCCCGCGTCAAAAGATCATGCAAGAGCGCGGCCCGGTCCGGATCGCGCGGCAGCAGCCGTTCCAGGCGCGATTCCACCGGGATCATCGCCGCGGGACGCAGCGCGCAGATCAGCAGCGCGGCGCCCTCCAGCAGGTCCTCGCCCTGTTCCGGCATGGGCGGCGCGATGGCCGAGATCGGCGCCCGCGGGGCCATCGAGGCCCCTTGGCGCCGTGCCGGGCCCTGCCCGGCCGCCCGGCCCGGCCGCTGCGCCCGGCGCGCGGCGCCGAAGAGGTCCCATTGCTTGCGGCGGATCTCCTCGGCGTAATGGCGGCGGGTGGGCTCGTCGGGGATGCGGGCCACGGCCTCGGCCAAGCGCTGGTCCAGCGCGGCGCGGCGTTCGGGGCTGTCGAAGACCTGGCCCGCCGTCTCGCGCGACCAGAGCAGGTCGATCAGCGGCCGCGCCTGGTCCAGCACCGCACCCATCGCGCCCGGCCCCGCGGCGCGGATCAGGTCGTCCGGGTCCTGGCCCTGGGGCAGGAAGGCGAAACGCAGCGCCTGACCCGGCCCGGTCAGCGGCAGCGCCAGGTCGATCAGCCGCTGCGCCGCCCGCTGGCCTGCCGCATCCCCGTCCAGCGCGATGATCGGTTCGGGCGAGATGCGCCACATCAGCCGCAGCTGATCCTCGGTCACGGCGGTGCCCAAGGGTGCCACCGCGCCCTCGAACCCGGCCCGGGCCAGCGCGATCACGTCCATGTAGCCCTCGGCCACCACCAGCCGCTGGCCCTTGGAGACCGCCGCCCGCGCGGGCCCCATGTGATAGAGGTTGCGCCCCTTGTCGAAGAGCGCGGTCTCGGGGCTGTTGAGGTATTTCGCCCGCGCGTTCGGGTCCATCGCCCGCCCCCCGAAGCCGATGCAGCGCCCCTGGCCGTCGCGGATCGGAAAGACGATGCGCCCCCGGAACCGGTCATAGGGCGCGCCGCCCCCATCGGGCCGCGCGGCCATGCCCGCATCCACGATCCGCGCATCGTCGAAGCCCTTGTCGCGGAGCGCGGCGGTCAGGGCGGTGCGCTGATCGGGGGCGAAGCCGATCTCGAACCGGTCCAGCGCGGGCTGGTCCAGGCCGCGCCGCTGCAGGTAATCGCGCGCCTCGGCCGCGGCCCCGGTCTGCAGCTGCAGGCGGAACCAGCGGCAGGCGGCCTCGGTCACCTCCAGCAGCTGGGCGCGGCGGTCGGTGCGTTCGCGGGCGCGGGGATCGGGTTCGGGCATGGACAGCCCCGCCTCGGCGGCCAGCAGCTTGACCGACTCGATGAATTCCATCCCGTCATGGTCGCGCAGGAACCCGATCGCGTCGCCCTTGGCGTGACAGCCGAAGCAGTAATAGAACCCCTTCTGGTCGTCGCAATGGAAGCTGGCGGATTTTTCCTGATGGAACGGGCATGGCGCCCACCAGTCGCCGCGCGCCTGGTTCGACTTGCGCAGGTCCCATGTCACCTTCTTGCCGATCACGCGGCTGATCGGAACGCGGTTGCGAATCTCGTCGAGGAAACCGGGGGGCAGGGACATGGGCGCGATTATCGGTCATGCCCGCCCCGCCCACAAGGCGTCACGCGCCGACCGCCCCGCGCGCCAGGCCCCAATAGATCTGGACGATGCGGTCGCGATCCAGCCGCCCGCCCTCGCGATACCAGTTCGTCACCCCGGTCAGCATCGCGATCAGCGCCAGCGTGGTCAGCTTGGGATCCTCGATCCGCATGGCCCCCGCCGCCACACCGTCGCGCAGGATCGCCTCCAGAGCCGCCTCGTAGCGGCCGCGCAGGGCGGTGATGCGGGCGAAATTCGCGGGCTCCAGGTTGCGCAGTTCCATATAGGACAGAAAGACCGCATCCGGGTGGTCCAGGCTGAAGGCGATGTGGAACCGCACGAAGCGTTCCAGCCGGGCCAGGGGCGCGGCCCCGGGATCGTCGCGCCAGGCATCCAGCAGGTCCTGCATGTGGCTGTCCAGCAGGTCACGCAGCAGCGCCTGCTTGTCGGGCGTATAGGCATAGAGCGCGCCCGCCTGCACCCCCACCGCCGCCGCGATCTGGCGCATCGAGACCGCCGCATAGCCGTGCCGCGCGAACAGGCGGCGCGCCGTGTCGCGGATCAGGGGGCCGGTGATATGGGCGCGGGAACCTTGCGTGCGGGCCATGGCGCCCTGTCTAGCGCGCGGCGGGGGGCGATGAAAGCGGCGAAGCCGTTGCCCGGCGCGCCCGGCCCGCGTAACGATGCGGGGATGAGACATCTGCTTGCCCCGACCCTGACGGTCACCCTGATCCTGTCCGCCTGCGCGCCATCGGACGATGCGGCCTATCCGCGCCTGCTGCCGACCGACCGGATGCTGGCCGAACCTGCGCTGCCGGCCCATGCGGGCCCGGCCCGCGCCGATCCCGGCCCGGTCCGCACAGCGGCGGTCGGGCGGGCTGATGCGCTGCGGGCGCGGGCCGATGGCCTGCGCGGCCCCGTGGTGGACCCCGCGCTGCGCGACCGCGCCGCCAGGTGATTGCCAAGCCGGGTACGGACTGGTAAGAAAACCTTACCAGTAGCGAAAGGCCCGGCCATGCCCGTCATCACCTGCATCGACGACCTGAAGCGCCTGCACCGGGCGCGGACCCCGCGGATGTTCTATGACTACGCGGAATCGGGCAGCTATACCGAACAGACCTTTCGCGACAACACGGCCGATTTCGCGCGGCTGAAGCTGCGCCAGAAGGTGGCCGTGGACATGTCCGACCGGCGCCTGTCGCGGCGGATGGCGGGGCTGGACGTGACCATGCCCGTGGCCTTGGCCCCCGTCGGGCTGACCGGCATGCAGCATGCCGATGGCGAGATCCACGCCGCCCGCGCGGCCGAGGCCTTCGGCGTGCCCTTCTGCCTGTCCACCATGTCCATCTGTTCGATCGAGGACGTGGCCGAGCACACGACCAAGCCCTTCATGTTCCAGCTTTATGTGATGAAGGACCAGGATTTCCTGGCCGCGATCATCGACCGGGCCAAGGCTGCGGGCTGCAACGCGCTGGTCCTGACGCTGGACCTGCAGATCCTGGGCCAGCGGCACAAGGACCTGAAGAACGGGCTGTCGGCCCCGCCGCGCATGACCCTGCCGACGATGCTGGATCTGGCCACGCGCTGGCGGTGGGGCATGGGGATGCTGGGGACTAAGAGGCGGCATTTCGGTAATATCGTAGGCCATGCCAAGGGCGTGGGCGACACGCGCAGCCTGATGAGCTGGACGGCCGAGCAGTTCGACGAGCGCCTGGACTGGGACAAGATCGCCCGCATCCGCGACATGTGGGGCGGCAAGCTGATCCTGAAGGGCATCCTGGACCCGGAGGATGCCCGCATCGCCGCCGATTTCGGCGCGGACGCGATCGTGGTCAGCAACCATGGCGGCCGCCAGCTGGACGGGGCGCTGTCCTCGATCCGCATGCTGCCCCATATCGTCCAGGCGGTGGGCACCTCGGTCGAGGTGCATATGGATGGCGGCATCCGCTCGGGCCAGGACGTGCTGAAGGCACTGGCCCTGGGTGCGCATGGCACCTGGATCGGGCGCGCCTGGCTGCATGGGCTGGGGGCCATGGGCGAGGCCGGCGTGACCCGCGCGCTGGAGATCATTCGGAAGGAGCTGGATGTCAGCATGGCGCTCTGCGGGGAACGCGACCTGAATGCGGTCGGGCCTCAGAACCTGTTGATCCCGCGCGGGTTTCTGGACGAATACCCGGTCGCCTGACCCGCGCGGCGCCGGTCCAGCGCCAGCACCACCGCCAGCGGCAGCAGGAAGCCCAGCACCGCCCCCGTCGGCGGATGGTCGATGCCCAGCATCGGCAGGCCCTGCAGCACCAGCACATGCGCGACATAGATCGCCGCCGCCGCCCGGCCCAAGGGCAGGTCCGTCCGCGGCAGCCGCCAGCGCATGACCAGCAGCAGGATCGCCGGGCAGGCCAGCAGATGGCCCGGCGGCATCTCCAGCAGGGGGTCCTCGCCGATGCGGTGCAGCCAGAACAGGTTCTCGGCCACGCAGGCCGCCAGCCCCAGCACCGCCGCGGCCCAGAGCCACCCCGCCCCGATCCGCGGCAGGCCCTGCGCCATCAGCCAGCCCATCGCCAGATAGGGATAGAGATAGAGCGGCCCGTTGCGGTAATGCTCCATCGGCACCTCGGACAGGCCGGCCATGCGCGCATATTGCAGCGCCAGCCCGGCGCCCCCCAGCACCACCGCCGATGCCGCGACAGCCCCCCGGCCCAAGGCGGCAAAGCCCGCCAGCAGCACCCCGGCCACGGCCAGCCCCTGCAGGAACCACAGATGCATGAAGCCCAGGACCAGCTCGGACCCGGTCAGCGCCAGCGGCCGGTTCGCGTAATAGGGGCCCAGGAACACCAGATAGATCGCCGACCAGACCGCATAGAGCACCAGCAGATGCCCCGCCCAGCCCGACAGCCCGCCCCGCCGCATCACGCCCGCCAGAAACCAGCCCGCGATCAGCGTGAAGACCGGCACGGCCACGCGCAGCACGCTGTTGCCCAAGGCCAGCCAGACCAGACCGGCCTCGCCCGCGTCGCGGATCGACTGGCGCGCCAGGCCCGAATGGGCCACGACCACGAAACCCGCCAGAACCACCCGCAGGTAATCGACCGCGATCATCCGCTGCATCCGCCGCCCCTCTGGCCAGACCCTCCGGCCCGGCATATGTGTCGGGGCGATGACAAGTCAAACCCAATACGTTTGACGCTTCACATCCCGGCCGTTTTGCGCTAGGGGCACCCCCTGGCGCCACGCACCCTTGGAGGATGGCGCCCCCAACAATGGTTAAGGATTAGAAAAATGGCCAAAGAGATTCCGAATCTGGTGGCCGAGGCACGTGCGGGGTCGGGCAAGGGGGCCGCTCGCCAGGCTCGCCGCGACGGCAAGGTGCCCGGTATCGTCTATGGTGACGGCAAGGACCCGGTCTCCATCCAGTTCGACTTCAACAAGCTGCTGACGCAACTGCGCGCCGGCCGCTTCATGTCGACCCTGTGGAACCTGCAGGTCGAAGGGCAGGAAGACGTCCGCGTCATCTGCCGCGGCGTCCAGCGCGACGTCGTCAAGGATCTGCCGATCCATATCGACTTCATGCGCCTGCGCCGCACGTCCAAGGTGAACCTGTTCATCCCGGTGGAATTCATCAACGAGGACAAGTGCCCCGGCCTGAAGCGCGGCGGCACCCTGGTCACCGTCCGCCCCGAGGTGGAGCTGGTCGTGACCGCCGGTGACATTCCCGACCACATCACCGTGGACCTGGAAGGCCGCCAGATCGGCGACACGCTGAACATCAGCGACGTGACCCTGCCCGCCGGCGCCAAGCCGACCATCGACCGCGACTTCGTGATCGCCAACCTGGCCGCGCCCTCGGCGCTGCGCTCCGAGGATGACGCCGCCGAAGGCGAGGGCGATGCCGCAGCCGACGCGCCCGAGGCGCCCGCCGAGGCCTGATCCCGCGCGGATCGGTCGCATGACCTTGGGGGCGGTGCCACTGGCGCCGCCCCTTTCCATTTCGCCCCCGCCTTGCTAGCCCGCCGTCAAGGAGACATGCATGGAACCCGTCAACATCATCGGTGCCGGCCTGGCCGGATCGGAGGCCGCCTGGCAGATCGCCCGCATGGGCGTGCCGGTCATCCTGCACGAGATGCGCCCCCAGGTCGAAACCTTCGCCCACAAGACCGGCGACTGCGCCGAGATGGTCTGCTCGAACAGCTTCCGTTCGGATGACGACGTGATGAACGCGGTGGGCCAGCTGCATTGGGAGATGCGCCAAGCGGGCGGGCTGATCATGGCCATGGCCGACCGTCATCGCCTGCCCGCGGGCGGCGCGCTGGCCGTGGACCGCGAGGCCTTCGCCGCCGCCGTGACCCGCACCCTGCAGGACGAGCCGCTGATCACCATCCGCCCGGGCGAAGTCGCCGATCTGCCCGATGCCGGCAACTGGATCGTGGCGACGGGGCCGCTGACCTCGGACCGGCTGGCCGGGTCGATCCGCGGGCTGACCGGGACGGATGCGCTGGCCTTCTTCGACGCCATCGCACCGATCGTGCATGCCGACACCATCGACATGTCCATCGCATGGGAACAGTCGCGCTATGACAAGGGCGAGACCGAGGCCGAACAGAAGGCCTATATCAACTGCCCGATGAACCGCGACGAATACGAGGCCTTCATCGACGCCCTGCTGGCCGCCGAGAAGACCGAGTTCCACGAGGGCGAGACGGCGGGCTATTTCGACGGCTGCCTGCCGATCGAGGTCATGGCCGAACGCGGCCGCGAGACGCTGCGCCACGGCCCGATGAAGCCCGTGGGCCTGACCAATGCGCACAAGCCCCAGGAAAAGGCCTATGCCGTGGTCCAGCTGCGCCGCGACAACGCCTTAGGCACGCTCTATAATATCGTGGGCTTCCAGACCAAGATGAAATACGGCGCCCAGACCCAGGTCTTCCGCATGATCCCCGGTCTGCAGAATGCGGGCTTTGCGCGGCTTGGCGGGATCCACCGCAACAGCTTTCTGAATTCGCCCACGCTGCTGGACGACCGGATGCGCCTGCGGCCCGCGCCGCATCTGCGTTTCGCGGGCCAGGTCACGGGGGTCGAGGGCTATGTCGAAAGCGCCGCGATGGGCCTTCTGGCCGGGCGCATGGCCGGTGCGCAGGCGCTTGGCCGCGACCTGGCGCCGCCGCCCTTCACCACCGCGATGGGCGCGCTGGTCAACCACATCACCGGTGGGGCCGAGGCCAAGACCTTCCAGCCGATGAACGTGAATTTCGGCCTGTTCCCCCCCCTGCCCGAGATGCGCGGCGGGCGGCGCGGCCGCAAGGACCGCTATCCCGCCTATACGCAGCGGGCCAAGGACGATTACGCGGCATGGCTGGCCGCCCAGTGACCACCGGCCCGGTGACGCGCTTTGCGCCGTCGCCCACCGGGCTGCTGCATCTGGGTCATGCGTTCTCGGCGCTGACGGCGGCGGCCCATGGGCGGTTCCTGCTGCGGATCGAGGATATCGACCGCGAACGCTGCCGCCCGGAATACGAGGCCGCGATCTCCGAGGATCTGGCCTGGCTGGGCCTTACCTGGCCGCGGCCGGTCCTGCGGCAATCCGACCGGATGGCGGCCTATGGCGCGGCGCTGCGGCGTCTGGCGCCGCTTTGCTATCCCTGCCGCTGCCGGCGGGGGGACATCCGCGCGGCGCTGTCGGCCCCGCAGGAAGGGGCACCGCCCGCGGGGCCGGACGGGCTGATCTATCCGGGGACCTGCCGGGGGCGGGACATGGCGGATGCGGGCCCGGATGACGTGATCCGGCTGGATGTCGGGCGGGCCTTCGCGGCGCTCGGGGTCGACCGGCTGTCGTTTCGGGACCAGGACGGCGCGGATCATCCGATGGGCGCGCGGGATTTCGCCGCGACCATCGGCGACGTGATCCTGGCGCGGCGAGGGATGGGCACGTCCTATCACCTGGCCGTCGTGGTCGATGACGCGGCCCAAGGCATCACCTTGGTCACGCGGGGGCTGGACCTCTTCGATTCGACCTGGATCCATGTGCTGCTGCAGCGCCTGCTGGACCTGCCCACGCCCGTCTATCTGCATCACCGGCTGATCCGCGACGATGCCGGGCGGCGACTGGCCAAGCGCGACGATGCCCGCGCGATCCGCCATTACCGCGAGGCCGGGGCCAGCCCGGCCGATATCCGCGCGATGCTGCGCTTCAGCCCATCGGCGCCATGATCTCGACCTCGGCCCCGTCGCGCAGGGCGGTGTAGAAGCAGCTGCGCCGGTTCGTATGGCAGGCGGGCCCGGTCTGGCGGACCAGGACCAGCAGGCAGTCGCGGTCGCAATCGACCCGCATCTCGACCAGTTCCTGGACATGACCCGAGCTTTCGCCCTTGATCCAGAAGGCCTGCCGCGACCGCGACCAATAGGTCACCCGCCCCGTCCGCAGCGTCTGCGCCACCGCATCGGCATTCATCCACGCCATCATCAGCACCTCGCCCGAGTCCGCATCCTGGGCGATGGCGGGCAGCAGCCCCGCCGCATCGTATTTCAGGCTGAGAGGGTCGAACATCGGGTTTCCTTTCATCCGGCGCGTGCCTATCTAATCCGGGCACGCCACGCGCGAAACCCCAAGCGGAGGATCGATGGCCGATTCCGACCTGATGCAGCTCTATTCCCGGCGCATATTGGCGCTGACCTCGGCCATTCCGCATCAGGGGCGGCTGGCCGATCCGCAGGCCAGCGCGATGCGCCGCTCGCCCCATTGCGGATCCTCGGTGCTGGTGGACCTGGCCCTGCGCGACGGCCGGATCAGCGATTTCGCCCAGGAGGTGCGCGCCTGCGCCCTGGGTCAGGCATCGGCGGCGGTGCTGGGCCAGACCGCCCTGGGGCTGGACCGCGCGACCCTGTCGGCCACGCGCGACGCGCTGAAATCCATGCTGACCCAGGATACGCCCCCCCCCGACGGCCCCTTCGCCGATCTGGAGGCGCTGACCCCGGCCCGCGCCTATCCCAACCGCCATGCCTCGATCCTGCTGGCCTGGGATGCCGCGCTGGAGGCGATGGACCAGGCCTTGGCATGAAAAAAGGCCGGCCCCTGCCAGGGCCGGCCAGTTGCGCGTGCTTGGAACAGGGAGGCCGCACAGGCGGGGCGTCCTCCGGCAACGCGGGGCAGTCGGTCAGATCTGCAGGATGGCGGGCAGCCACAGCAGCAGGATCAGGGTCACGCCAAGGGCAGCGCCCCCGACAAGATCAACGGCAGTGTCACGGGTCATGGCGGCTTCCTTTCTGTTGCGTGTTTGTTCTCATGTTCCGGCGATTCGGTAAAGAACTTTTTAAGAACATTCTGCTTGGTCAGCCGACCTGGATCAGTCGAATCGCCTGATCCTGCTGCATCAGCCACATCAGCATGCGCAGCGCTTGCCCGCGCGGGGACTCCAGCGCAGGGTCGATCTCCAGCAGGGTGCGGGCATCCTGGCGGGCCACGGCCATCAGCGCGGGTTGATGTTCCAGATCGGCGATGCGGAACCGCGGCAGGCCGGACTGGGCGGTGCCGATCACGTCGCCCGCGCCGCGCATCTCCAGATCGACCTCGGCGATGCGAAAGCCGTCCTCGGTGTCGCGCAGCGTGGTCAGGCGGCGGGCGCCGGTCTCGTTCAGAGGGGCGTGATACATCAGCAGGCAGGTGGACGCCCCCGAGCCGCGTCCCACCCGGCCCCGCAGCTGGTGCAGCTGCGCCAGGCCAAAGCTCTCGGCGCGCTCGATCACCATGATCGTGGCTTGGGGCACGTCCACGCCGACCTCGATCACCGTGGTCGCCACCAGCAGCTGCGCGGTGCCGTCGGCAAAGTCGCGCATCGCCATGTCGCGCTGATCGGGCGGCATCTGGCCATGCACCATCCGCACCCGGTCGCCGAACAGCGCACGCAGATGGGTGAAGCGCGCCTCGGCCGCGGTCAGGTCGCTGACCTCGCTTTCATCGACCAAGGGACAGACCCAATAGGCCCGCGCCCCCTGCGCCATGGCGGCGCGCAGGCGTTCGGTGACCTGGTCCAGGCGGGTGTCGGCGATCATCACCGTGGTGATGGGCTGGCGGCCGGGGGGCTTTTCATCCAGCACCGACAGGTCCAGATCGCCATATTGCGACAGGGCCAGCGACCGCGGAATGGGCGTGGCGGTCATGATCAGCATGTCGGGCGGCACGATGCCCTTGGCCGACAGCTCCAGCCGTTGGGCCACGCCGAAGCGGTGCTGTTCGTCGATGATCGCCAGCCGCAGGTCGCGAAAGGCCACGTCCTTCTGGAACACCGCATGGGTGCCCACCAGGATGTCGATGCCGCCATCGGCCAGATCGGTCAGAATCCGGCCCCGCAGGTCGCGCTTGTCGCGCCCAGTCAGCGCGGCCAGCCGCACCCCCGCCGCCCGCGCCAAGGGCTCCAGCGCGCGGGCATGCTGGCGGGCCAGGATCTCGGTCGGCGCCATCAGCACGGCCTGGCCCCCGGCCTCGACCGCGACCAGGGCGGCCATCAGCGCGACCAGCGTCTTGCCCGCGCCGACATCGCCCTGCAGCAGGCGGTTCATGCGGCGGTCGCTGGCCATGTCGGCGGCGATCTCCTCGACCGCGCGGGCCTGGGCGCCGGTGGGGGGCCAAGGCAGGCTGTCCAGAACCTTGCGCCGCAGATGCCCGTCGCCCCGGCTGCCCCGCCCCTTCAGCCGCCGCTTGTCACGCCGCACCAAGGCGAGCGTCATCTGATGAGCTAGGAATTCGTCATAGGCCAGCCGCGCCCGCGCCGGGCTGTCGGGCGACAGGGCGGCGGGCGATCCCGGCGCATGGGCATGGCGCAGCGCATCCGCAAAGGACGGCCAGCCGCGCGTCGCCATGACCTGGGCGTCGATCCATTCGGGCATGTCGGGCACCCGGTCCAGCGCGGCCTCGGCGGCCTTGGCCATGCCGCGCTGCGTCAGCCCCGCCGACAGCGGATAGACCGGCTCGAATTCCGGGGGCTGGGGGTCGTCCGCGGCCAGGATGTGGTCGGGATGGACGATCTGGGCCTGGCCGTCGAACAGCTCCAGCTTGCCGCTGACGGTGCGGGTCGCGCCTTGGGGCAGCTGCCCCTCGATCCAGGCCTCGCGCGGGCGGAAGAAGACCAAGGTCAGGTCGTCATGCCCGTCGGTGCAATGCACGCGCCACGGGCGGCCGCGGACCTGCGGCGGATGGTGGCGCAGGACGGTCACCGCGATCGTCACGATCTCGGGGGCGCGGGCCTCGGACAGGCGGGCGATGCGGCGGCGGGTGATGCCGCTCGCGGGCAGCGTCAGGACCAGGTCGCGCGGCTTGTCGATGCCCATCTGTTCCAGCGCGGCGCGGCCCTTGGGGCCGATGCCGGGCAGCGTGTCGATCCCCGCGAACAGCGGGAACAGCGCGGGCGGGCGGCCCTTGGCTGGGGTCATCCCGCCCCCGCGATGCGCAGCCATTCATCCTCGTCGATGACGGTGACGCCCAGGGCCTCGGCCTTGGCGGCCTTGGATCCGGCACCCGGCCCCGCGATCAGCAGGTCGGTCTTGGCGCTGACCGATCCCGCGACCTTGGCGCCCATCGCCTCGGCCCGGGCCTTGGCCTCGGCCCGGGTCATGCGCTCCAGCGTGCCGGTGAAGACCAGCGTCTTGCCCGAGATCTCGGTCCGGGCGGCATCGGCGGTCCGGGCGGCCTGGATGTCCAGCAGGTCGGTCAGCCGGTCGATGCTGGCGCGTTCGGTGGGCTGGGCGAAGGTCGTGACCAACGAATGGACCAGCACCGCGCCGATCCCGTCGATGCCGGTCAGTTCGGCCCAATGCGGGCTGTCGGCCAGTGCGGCGCGGCGGGCGCGGTCGTCGGGGGCGGCAAAGGCGGGTTCGGCCGCCGCCCCGTCGATCGCCGCGACCAGGCTGGGCCAGTCGTGGAAATGCCGCGCCAGCGTGGCCGAGGCGACCTCGCCCACATGGCGGATGCCCAAGGCGAAGATCAGCCGCGCCAAGGGGATGGCGCGCCGATCCTCGATCGCGGCAAAGAGCTTTTCGGCCGAGCGTTCGCCGAAGCCGTCGCGGTTCTTCAGCTTGGTGAAATTGGCGGCGTCGCGGGTGGCCAGGGTGAAGATGTCGGCAGGCTCGCGGATGGGCAGCTGGTCATCGGCAAAGAACATCTCGACCTGCTTGGCGCCCAGCCCGTCGATGTCGAAGGCGGCGCGGCTGACGAAATGCTTCAGCTTCTCGACCGCCTGCGCGGGACAGATCAGCCCGCCGGAACAGCGGCGCACGCTGTCGCCCGGCTCGCGGATCGCGTCCGAGCCGCATTCCGGGCAGGTCTGCGGAAAGACATATGGCCGCACATCCTCGGGGCGGCGGGCCAGGTCCACATCGGCGATCTTGGGGATCACGTCGCCCGCGCGATAGATCTTGACCCAATCGCCCTCGCGGATGTCGCGCCCCTCGCGGATGGGCGCGCCGGCATTGTCGCGCCCGGCGATGTAATCCTCGTTGTGCAGCGTCGCGTTCGAGACGACGACCCCGCCCACGGTCACCGGCTCCAGCCGGGCGACGGGGGACAGCGCGCCCGTGCGGCCCACCTGGATCTCGATCCGGTCGAGGCGCGTCCAGGCGGTTTCGGCCGGGAACTTGTGCGCCAAGGCCCATCGCGGCGTGGTCGACCGGAACCCCAGACGCGCCTGATAGGCCAGGTCGTCCACCTTGTAGACCACCCCGTCGATGTCATAGCCCAAGGTCGCGCGCTGCTGTTCGATCGCGCGCCAGACCGCGATCAGCCCCGCACCGTCATGGCAGAGCCGCGTCAGCGGGTTCGTCTGGAACCCCAGTTCGGCCAGCCGCCCAACCGATTGCGCCTGGGTAGGCGCCAGGGGGGCGGACAGTTCGCCCCAGCCATAAGCGAAGAAGCGCAGCGGGCGGCGGGCCGTCACCGCCGGGTCGATCTGGCGCAGCGATCCCGCCGCCGCATTGCGCGGATTGGCAAAGACCCGGCCCGCATCCACGGCGTTCAGCGCCTCGAAATCGCCGTGGCTCATATAGACCTCGCCGCGGACCTCCAGGATATCGGGGGCGCCTTGGGGCAGGGTCTGGGGAATGTCGGCGATGGTGCGGGCGTTTTCGGTGACGTTTTCGCCCACGGCGCCGTCGCCGCGCGTGGCGGCCTGGACCAGCCGCCCGCCCTCATAGCGCAGCGACAGGGACAGCCCGTCGATCTTGGGCTCGGCCGTCATGTCCAAAGGCGCGTCCGGCGCCAGGCCCAGAAAGCCGCGCACCCGGGCCACGAAATCGGCGACGTCCTCCTCGGTGAAGGCATTGCCCAGGGACATCATCCGGCGGGCATGGACGACCTTGCCGAAACCCTCGGCCGGGGCGGCGCCGACCTGGCCCGTGGGGCTGTCGGGCATGGCCAGCGCGGGAAAGGCCCGCTCCAGCGCGGCCAGCCGCGCCTTCATCGCGTCGTAATCGGCATCCGAGACCTCGGGCGCGTCCCGCCCGTGATAGGCCTCGTCGGCAGCCGAGACCCGGGCGGTCAGATCCGCGATCTCGGCCGCCGCCTGATCAAGGCTCAGCCGATCCACTGCCATCCTGTCCGCCATCCGCGCCCCCGTCCTGTCAGCATCGCGATTGCGGGTATCGCCCATGGGCGCGCGATCGTCCAGACGGGTCGCAGGGCGCGCGCGCGACGGCCGGGATCAGGCGCCGATGGCCAGCCGTTCCTCGTTGCCCGGCCCCGGATCGCGCAGCACATAGCCGCGGCCCCAGACCGTCTCGATATGGCTTTCACCGCCCAGGGCCTCGGACAGCTTCTTGCGCAGCTTGCAGATGAAGACGTCGATGATCTTCAGCTCCGGCTCGTCCATGCCGCCATAGAGATGGTTCAGGAACATCTCCTTGGTCAGGGTGGTGCCCTTGCGCAGGCTCAGCAGTTCCAGGATCTGGTATTCCTTGCCGGTCAGGTTCACCGGCTTGCCCTTCACCTCGACCGAGCGGGCATCCAGGTTCACCACGATCTCGCCCGTGCGGATCAGGGCCTGGCTGTGACCCTTGGAGCGGCGGATGATCGCCTGGATCCGCGCCTGCAGCTCCTCGCGGTTGAAGGGCTTGGTCATGTAGTCGTCGGCCCCGAAGCCGAAGCCGCGCAGCTTGCTTTCGGTATCGTCGGACCCGGTCAGGATCAGGATCGGCGTGTCGATGCGCGCCAGGCGCAGATGGCGCAGGACCTCCATCCCGTGCATGTCGGGCAGGTCCAGGTCCAGCAGGATCAGATCGTAGTCATAGAGCTTGGCCAGATCGATCCCTTCCTCGCCCATGTCGGTCAGGAACACGTTGTAGCTGGCCGTCGTCAGCATCAGTTCGATGGCCCGCGCGGTGCTGGGATCGTCTTCTACCAAAAGGATTCGCATGGCTTGATCTTACCCCCGATTCGCCAAATCTGATGTCCCGACAATCCCGCAATGGGGTTAACATGCCGTTACCAATGAATTGACTTTGCCAAAAGCAACCTAGGGTTGTCTATACTTTTGCAGCGACGTGACCTTCAAGGCCGCCTTTCCGTGTCGCGCGACCGCCGCGCACCAGCCGTCGAACTCCTCCTCCGACAGGCCGTATCGGCTCAGCGCGTCGGTGCGGCTGATCAGCCCGTGGGTCACCGCCAGCACCACCGTCTGCTTGCGGCTGGCCACCCATCGCGTGTCCGCCATCGGCAGATCCGCAATGCTGAGAATGCGCCCGTCATCGAGCGTGACGATCCGCGGTCCAGAGGTCTTTTTCACGAACATTGCAGGGTCCTTCCTTCACGTCCTGCAATCACTGCCCCAAACCGCTTAAGCCGCGGTTAGGATCACCGCAGATTACGCCCCCCGCGGGGTTGAGAATATGGCGTATTTACCTATATTTTGACGCAATCCGCGCCGGACGCCCTGAGCCGGACCCCCTGACCTTTGCCCGATGCCGGCGTGCCGGGCCGAAAGACCGTCCATGACCCTGACCGCCGAAACACGCGCGCCCGCGCGCCCCGCCGAATTGAACAGCCTGGGCTTTGCCAAGCCCCCGGCCCAGACCCGCGTGGTCGTGGCCATGTCGGGGGGCGTGGACAGCTCCGTCGTCGCGGCGCAGCTGAAATCCGAAGGGTATGACGTCATCGGCGTGACGCTGCAGCTCTATGACCACGGCGCGGCCTTGGCCAAGAAGGGCGCCTGCTGCGCGGGTCAGGACATCCATGACGCGCGCCGCGTGGCCGAACGCATGGGCTTTCCCCATTACGTTCTGGATTACGAGAACAAGTTCCGCGAATCGGTGATCGACGAATTCGCCGATGCCTATCTGGCCGGCGCGACGCCCGTGCCCTGCATCCGCTGCAACGAGCGCGTGAAGTTCCGCGACCTGCTGGAGACCGCGCGCGACCTGGATGCCGATTGCATGGCGACGGGCCACTACATCCAGCGCAAGCAGGGCCCCCACCGGGCCGAGCTGCATATGGCGGCGGATGCGAATCGCGATCAGAGCTATTTCCTCTTCTCGACCACGCAGGAGCAGCTGGATTTCCTGCGCTTCCCCTTGGGCCATCTGGTCAGCAAGGCCGAGACGCGCGCCCTGGCCGCCGAATACGGCCTGTCGGTCGCGGACAAGCCCGACAGCCAGGACATCTGCTTCGTTCCCAATGGCGATTACGCCTCGGTCATCGAGAAGCTGCGCCCCGGCGCGGCCGATCCGGGCGATATCGTCGACCGCGAGGGCCGGGTGCTGGGCCGGCATCGCGGCGTCATCCATTACACGATCGGCCAGCGCCGGGGCCTCGGCATCGGCGGGGGCGAGCCGCTCTATGTGCTGCGGCTGGAGCCCGAGACGCGCCGCGTCGTCGTGGGCCCGCGCGAGGCGCTGTCGACCAGCATCGTCAACGTGACCGAGGTGAACTGGCTGGGCGATCAGCCCTTCGAGGGCGAGATCGCCTGTCTGGTGCGCATCCGCTCGACCCGCCCGCCGCGCCCGGCGATCCTGCGCCCCCTGCCTGGCCGCCGCGCCGAGGTCGAGCTGTTGGACCCCGAGGATGGCGTCAGCCCCGGCCAGGCCTGCGTCTTCTACGACACCGACAGCACCCGCGTGCTGGGCGGCGGCTGGATCAGCCTGCGTCGGCGGCCAGCTGCCTGATCCGGGCGATCATCGCGCGCAGCCCGTTCGACCGTTGCGCCGACAGATGCTCGTCCAGGCCCAGGCGCGCCAGCGCGGCCTGGGCATCCACATCACCCACCTGCGACACCGGCAGCCCGGAATAGAGCGCGTGCAGGACCGCGATCAGCCCGCGCACGATCACCGCGTCGCTGTCGCCTTGGAAATCGAAGGTCGGCCCCTCGATCCGGGGCATGATCCAGACCTGGCTGGCGCAGCCGTCCACCTTGGTCGCGGGCACCTGCAGCGCTGGCTCCATCGCCGGCATCGCGCGGCCCAGTTCGATCAAATGGCGATAGCGTTCCTCCCAATCGTCCAGAAATTCGAAGGTTTCGGCGATATCCTCGAAGGCTTGCGTGGTCGGCATGGCGGTCTCCTGGCTGCGGGTCCGGGTTAGCCCGCGCGCGCCCGAAGGTCAAAGAGGCTTTTCCGCACGCCCCGGATCGCCTATCACCGCAGCAGGATGCCAAGGGGACGCGCCATGACCAGAATTACCCTGTCGCTGCTGATCGCCGCCGCCATGCTGACCGGCTGCGGCAGGCTGGGCGACAGCGCCTGGAACCCCTTTTCGGGCGGCGGCGCGCGCAGCGCCCCCGAGACGCTGGAACCCGAGGGTGGATACGGCACCGTGCTGGACGCCCGCCCCTCGGTCCCCCAATTGCTGGGCGCGGAATGGCAGAGCCTGCCCGAGGGCCGCCTGCTGGTCGTGCGCGGCTTCGCCCCGGTCAAGGGCTATCATTCGGCCATGCTGGTCCGGGCGGGCGGGCGCACCGGGCCGGACCGGCTGGCCCCCGATCCCGACGGGGTGCTGCGGCTGCGCTTCGTCGCGGTGCCGCCCGCCCCCGACAGCCCGGCGGCGCGCATGCCCGCCAGCCCCGCGACCGACACGATCACCGTGGCCCTGCCCCTGCCGACCGCGCGCCTGGCGCGGCTGACCGGCATCGAGATCCAGGGCGGCGACCGCGTGATCCAGCTGCGCCGCTGATCCCTCAGGCCCGGCGCAGCTTTCTGAACGCGGCCGAGGCACCCCAGCCCGCGATCACCGCCACCGCCAGCGACATCAGCCCGTAGAGCAGCGGCTGATCGAAGGCCAGGCGATAGAGCCAGCGTTCCAGCCCCACCTTGCGCACCTCGATCGCCGCCGCATAGGCGTCGATCACCGCCCCCTCGCGCAGCAGGAAGATGCGGGCGCGGTAATCCCCCTCCAGCAGGTTGGCGGGCAGGCGGATATCGGTGCGGAACAGCGTGTCCTGGACCAGGGTGACGGCGCCCTCCTCGACCCGGTAATGCCCGTCCTGCTGGCGCAGGCGCAGCAGCGCCTCGGTATAGGGGCGGGTATCCGCGACCTCCGGGGCGCCCGCGAAGGCGCGCAGCACCAAGGGCAGCGAGATGCGGTAGCGGTTGTCCCAGTCCGGCGCCAGGATCTGGTCCAGGGGCCGCGTCGTGGCCACCGCATAGAAGCTGGGCGCCGCCCCGATATCCACGCGGTCGGTATTGACCCAGATGCCGAAGCGGCGGGCCTTCTGCCAGATGGTCAGGGGCTGGGACGGGGCCTCGATGGTCACGATCACGTCCAGCGGCCCCTCGGGGATCGGCGTCTCGCGGCGCACCGCGCCATAGATCAGGATGTCGGATCCGTCAAAGCTGGTGGTGATGGCGACGGCGCTGTTGGACAGCCCGGCCACGACCTGTTCCTCGGGGCCGACGGGCACCGCCTCGACCGGCTGGCGCGGCGCGCCGGGATCGGGAAAGAGCGGCCAGTCCGGGCCCTGCGGCACGGGCGGGATCAGCCCGGCCTGCGGATCGGCGGGCATGGTCGACCCGGCCCCCTGCGCCAGGCCCGCGCCGGGGATCAGCCCGATGATCAATGCCAGCACCAGCCGCATCACGCCCCCCGCGTCGAGATCGAGAACAGGTCGTCCGGCGTCAGGAACAGATCCAGCGCCAGCTTGCCGCAGACCGCCAGCACCAGCAGCGCCAAGAGGATGCGCAGCTGTTCGGCCCGCAGCCGCGCGCCCAGGGTCGTGCCGACCTGCGCGCCGATCACGCCCCCCACGATCAGCAGCACCGCCAGCATCACGTCGACCGTGTTGTAGCTGACCGCATGCATCAGCGTGGTGAAGGCCGTGACAAAGGTGATCTGGAACAGCGACGTCCCCACCACGACCTTGGTCGGCATCCCCAGCAGATAGATCATCGCGGGCACCATGATGAACCCGCCGCCCACCCCCATGATCGCCGCCAGAACCCCCACCGCGACCCCCACCATCAGGGGCGGGATGACACTGATGTAAAGGCCCGAGGCCCGGAACTTGATCTTCAGCGGCAGGCGGTGGACCCACATATGCTGATGCAGGCGGCGGCGCTTGGCCTGGGGGCTGCGGGCGCGCAGCAGGGCGCGGACGCTTTCCTGCAGCATCATCGCGCCGATCAGGCCCAGAAAGACGACATAGCACAGCTGGACGACCAGCTCGACCTGGCCGATCCGCTGCAGCAGGTTGAAGACCAGCACGCCCAGTGCCGATCCCACCAGGCCGCCGACCAGCAGCACGCCGCCCATGCGGAAATCGACCGTGCGCCGCTTCATATGGGCCAGCACGCCCGAGACCGACGAGGCCACGACCTGGTTCGCCCCGGTCGCCACCGCGATGGCGGGCGGGATGCCGATGAAGAACAGCAGGGGCGTGATCAGGAACCCGCCGCCGACGCCGAACAGGCCGCTCATGACGCCCACCAGCCCGCCCAACCCCATCAGCGTGAAGGCGTTGACCGAGACCTCGGCGATGGGAAGATAGATCTGCATCTGCGCGCGGTCCTTGCCCCGGGGTCAAAGGATGCAACGCCCCCGGGCGCAGGTCAAACCGCTTTCGCATCCCGCCCCGCCGCAGGAACGGGTTGAAGCAGGCCCGCCCCGCCGCTAATCAGATCGGGTCACAAGGGCGTGCGACGGCAGGATCGTGCCGACCGGCGCCCGGCCATCACGGACGGGGGACAGGATGCGGATTCTCATCACCAATGACGACGGCATCAACGCCCCGGGCCTGGAGGTGCTGCACCAGATCGCCACCGAACTGGCCGGCCCGCGGGGCGAGGTCTGGACCGTCGCCCCCGCCTTCGAGCAGTCGGGCGTGGGCCATTGCATCAGCTATACCCACCCGACCATGGTCGCACGCCTGGCCGACCGCCGCTATGCCGCCGAGGGCAGCCCGGCCGATTGCGTGCTGGCCGCCTTGGGCGACATCGTGAAATTCACCCCCGACCTGGTCCTGTCGGGCGTGAACCGCGGCAACAATGCGGGCGAGAACGCGATGTATTCCGGCACGATCGGCGGCGCGATGGAGGCCGCGCTGCAGGGCCTGCCGGCGATCGCGCTGTCGCAATACATGGGGCCGCGCACGGCCGGGCTGGACGATCCCTTCGACTGTGCGCGGGTGCATGGCGCGTCGGTGATCCGGCGGCTGCTGGATCACGCGGACTGGTCGCAGGGCGACGATTACCGGCTGTTCTACAACGTGAACTTTCCCCCCGTCCCGGGGGCCGATGTCGCCGGCCTGCGCGTCGCGCCGCAAGGCCAGCGCCAGGGATCGCGCTTTGCCGCCCTGCCCTATGACGCGCCGAACGGGCGGCGGTTCATGTGGATCTCGGGCGGATCGCAGCAGGCCACCGCGCGCGAGGGCAGCGACGTGGCGGTGAACCTGGCGGGCTATGTCGCGGTGACGCCGATGCGGGCCGACCTGACCTGCCACGCATCGCTGGACCGGCTGTCGGCGGCGCTGGACACCCCCTTGGGCCAGGCCGCCGAATGACCGAGGAGGACAGCCCCGCCGAACGCAAGATGCGGTTCCTGTTCCAGCTGCGGTCGCGCGGGGTGACCGATCCGCGCGTGTTGGAGGCGATGGAGCGGATCGACCGCGGCCAGTTCGTGCGCGGCCAGTTCGCCGACCGCGCCTATGAGGACACCCCCCTGCCCATCCCCTGCGGCCAGACGATCAGCCAGCCCTCGGTCGTGGGGCTGATGACGCAGGCGCTGGAACCCGGCCCCCGCGACACGGTGCTGGAGGTGGGGACCGGCTCGGGCTATCAGGCGGCGGTCCTGTCGGGGCTGTGCCGCAGGGTCTATACCGTCGACCGCCACCGCCGCCTGGTCCAGGAGGCCGAGGCGACCTTCCGCGCCTTCGGCCTGCACAACATCATCGCGCAGGTGGCGGACGGGTCGCGCGGGCTGCCAGACCAGGCGCCCTTCGACCGCATCCTCGTGACCCCCGCGGCCGAGGATCCGCCCGGCCCCCTGTTGGCACAGCTGAAGATCGGCGGTATCATGGTCGTGCCCGTCGGACAGTCGGACGCGGTCCAGACCCTGATCCGCGTCACCCGGACCGAAGGCGGGTTCGAATATGACGAATTGCGCCAGGTGCGGTTCGTTCCGCTGGTCGAGGGGTTGGGACAGACATGACCCCCGGCCGCAGACAGGCAAGCTGAGGGACAGGTCATGACAGGACGGAATTTTCGGGCAGGCTGCGGCGTGGTGGCGCTGGCGGCGCTGGTTTCCTGCGGGCCGGATGGCGGGTTCGACCCGGACCTGCGCGGTTGGATGGGCGGGATGGACACCGCATCGGCCGCCGCCGCCGCGGCCCCCCGCCCCCAGCCCGACCAGCGCGGCGTGATCACCTTCTCGAACGGCCAGGTCGCGGTGGCGCAGGCCAATGACACCCCCTCCAGCATCGCGGCACGCCTCGGGCTGCCGGCGGCCGAGCTGGCGGCGCATAACGCCCTGCCCGTCGATGCGCCGCTGCAGGTGGGCGCGGTCCTGGTCCTGCCCCGGGCGGTGGCGGGCGGCGCGCGCGGCGGCGGGCGGGCCCACGGTGATCCGCGACCCCTTCGCCGGGTCCCAGCCCGCGGCGACGGCCCGCGCGGCCACCCCGCCGACCCCACCGACCCCCGCGGCCCCCGCCGCATCCGCCGCAGCCCCCGCGAACATGTCGTGGCGGCGGGCGAGACGGCCTGGGCCGTGGCGCGGCGCTATGGCGTCACCGTGCAGGATCTGGCCAGTTGGAACGGCCTGCCCGCCGACATGAGCCTGCGCCCCGGCCAGCGGCTGATCGTCCCCCAGCCCGGCCAGCGCCCCGACGAGCTGGCGACGACCGCGCCGGGCAGCGGATCGCCGACCCCCACGCCGCCCTCGGCCGCGCAGCCCCTGCCCGACGAATCGACGGCCCCCGCATCCGCGCCCGCGCCCGATGCGCGCAGCACCGATCTGGGCGCGACGCGGACGGCGGCCTCCTCCGGGGGGCAGTTCCGCATGCCCGTCGAGGGCGCGATCATCCGGGTCTATGAAAAGGGCCGCAATGACGGCATCGACATCGCGGCACCGACGGGCACCCCCGTCTCGGCCGCGGGCAGCGGCGAGGTCGCGGCCATCACCCGCGACAGCTCCGGCACGCCGATCATCGTGGTCCGCCACCAAGGCGATCTGATGACGGTCTACACCAATCTGGGCGAGGTCGCGGTGGCCCGGGGCGACACGGTCGCACCCGGGCAGTCGCTTGGACAGGCGGGCGATGCGGGCTTCGTCCATTTCGAGGTCCGGCGCGGCTTCGAGAGCCTGGACCCCGAGACCTTCCTGAACTGATCCCCGACCGCCCGGCCCGTCACAGATGGGTCAGGCGGTCATCCAGCGCGACCGAGATCTCGCGCCGCAGGACGGTGCGCAGATTGCCCGAGAACCGCGCGCCCATCTCGCCCTCCAGATCCTCGCGGATCATTTCCTGCAGATGGTCGCGCAGCGTGCCGTCGGCGGTGATCCGGGCGATCGCCTCGGCCACGATCTCGTCGATGGGCACGGGCGGGGCGGTGATCTGGATCACCGCGGGCGCGGCCTCGGTGACGGGCTGGGGCGCCGCGGGTTGCTGCGCGGCGGGTGCATTCGCGATCTCGGGCGGCATCAGGCGCCACATCAGCCAATCGCCCCAGGCCGAGAGGAGCCGCGCGATGCGCGACCGGCGCACCGGCATGACGATGCCCGGAACCTCGGGCTGGACCGGCACGCGCGGGCCGTCGCCGGGACCGCCGGTCTCGGCCACGCCCCCGTCCTGGACCTCGTCCCGGATGTCGGGCAGATCGGCCGCCGCCTCATCCTCGGCCGGCAGGCGCATATGCGGGACCAGGTCGATCACCTGCGCCCCGGCCGAGCGGTGCGGCCGCGGTGCCGGATCACGGCAGAGGCGGGTCAGCAGCTCATGCGCGTCCATTGGGGGCAAGGGGGGGGCATCGTCCAGCATCCGCCGGATCTGGGCGACGCCGCTGCGGATCTGGGCGATCTCGGCCGCGGCGCCGCCGACGGCGGGGCGTTCCACAGCCGCGGGGGTCGCGGCCTTGGGCTTGCGCTTGGCCGGGGTCTTGGGTGCGGGTTTCGCGGCGGCATCGGCCTTGGGCTTGCGGCTGCGGGGGGCTGCGGCCTTGCGGCGCGGGCTCGCGACTTCAGCGTCGGGGGCGGGGGTGCGGCGCGCCTCAGCCATGGCGCACCGCCGGGGTCAGACGCTCAGTTGCGACCGATGGCGCGCAGGACGCGGTCGAGGCTTTCGCCTTGGCGGCTGGTTGCGGGCGCGTTCCGCACGGCGTTGTAATATTGCGATGGATCATAGGTCGGGATTCCCAGTTGCAGGTTTTCTACCGTCAACAGACCCATAGCAGCCAGAAGTTGATAATGAGCTAACTGCAGATTGGATTCGGCCGAAATCCGATCCGCCCGCGCCTGCAGCAGCGACTGTTCCGCATCCAGCACGTCCAGCGTCGTCCGCGCCCCCAGCAGCGCCTCCTCGCGCACGCCGTCATAGGCCTGCTGCGCGGCCGAGATCTGCTGGCCGATCGCGTCAATCTGGGCGCGGGCCACCGCGATGTTCGCCCAGGCCTCGCCCACGCGCTGGCTGACCTGGCGCGAGGTGTTCAGCAGCCCCGACCGCGCCTGATCGCGCTGCGCCATGGCGCGGCGATGGCCCGCCGACAGCCGCCCGCCGGAATAGAGCGTCTGGCTCATCTCCAGCCCGACCGAGGAGGAATTGCGGCTGTCGTAATTGCCGAAGGGTGCCTGAGGGGCGCGGGTCACCCCCACGCTGGCATTGGCCGACAGGGTCGGGTTGCGTTCGGCGGCGGCGCCCGCCACGGCCAGTTCGGCGGCGGCGGCCTGGCGCTGTGCCTGGCCGATCGCGGGATGGCTGCGCTGCGCGATGGCGCGCGCCTCGTCCACCGTCGCGGGCAGCGAGGGCAGCGCGGGCGGCGGCGCCAGCTGGCCCGGGCGGCGCCCGGTCACGGCCAGATACCCCTCGCGCGCGATCTCCAGCTGGCCATTGGCGGCGGCCAGCCCTGCCCGCGTCGCTGCCAGCTGCGCATCGGCCAGCGCCACGTCGGTCACCGTGACCTCGCCCACGTCGAAACGGTCCTGCGCGGCCTGACGCTCGCTGGTCAGCACCTCGACCGAGTTCTGCTGCAACCCGACCTGCTGGATCGCCTCGCGCACCTCGAAATAGGCGACGGCGGCCGAGAGCAGAACGTCCTGTTCGACCGAGACCAGCGCCTGGCGCGTGGCCAGCACCTGTTCCTTGGCCCCGTCGATGGCGATCTGGGACCGCCCGAAATCATAGAGCGTCATCTGCGCCCCGAGCGACAGCGAGGTCGAACGCTGCGTCGTCGCACCCTCGTTCCGGGTCGCGCCGTGGCGGGCGATCCACTGGACCACCGGGCGCAGGGCGGCGACCGAGGCCGCCACATCCTCGTCCGCGGCGCGCAGCACGGCGCGGTTCTGTTCCATCAGCGCCGAATGGCGATAGGCCGCGACCATCGTGTCGGCCAGCGATTCGGCGCTGGCCGGCAGGGCGGTCGCCACGGCGATGACGGCGGCCCCGGCCAGCCTGCGCAGCGCGATCATAGCGTGAATCCCCGTTGGCGTTCGAATCCCGGCAGCATCGGGGCATTCGCGTTGAAGGCATAGCGCCAGGACAGGTTGTCGCCATGGCGCGTGCCGATCCGCGCGACGCCCAAGGACCCCTCGCGGAACAGCGCGGCGATGCGCCCGCCGGGGCGCAGCTGGTCGATGATGGCGGCGGGGATCTCCTCGACCGCGCCCTCGATCAGGATGACGTCATAGGGCGCCTGGCCCGGGCATCCGGCGGTCAGCGCCGATTCCAGCACCGCGACGTTGAAGATGCCCGCCTCGGACAGGCGGCGTTCGGCCTCCGAGGCCAGCTCGGCCTGGTCCTCGACCGCGACGACGGCCTCGGCCATGCGGGCGATGACGGCGGCGGAATAGCCGTAGCCGCAGCCCAGATCCAGCACCAGCTCCGAGGGCTGGATGTTCAGCGCGTCGACCATCTTGGCCAGCGTCCGGGGTTCCAGCATGACGCGGCCATGGCCGATATCCAGGTTTTCGCCGGTATAGGCGACGGGGCGGCGGTTGGCGGGGACGAATTCCTCGCGCGGGATGGTCAGCATCGCCTCGATCACCGGGAAACGGGTGACGTCACTGGGGCGCACCTGCGTGTCCACCATCATCGTGCGGCGCGCGGCGAAATCGCTCATCTGCGGGAACCTCTGCTTGGTCGTTTGCGCGACTATTGCCATGTTTCCCCCAACGGGGCAACGCCGGACATCCGGGCCGCCGATCCCGTCTTGCATGGGTCGCGGCAATCCGCTAGGACGGCTCCACCTTCGACGGCGGCGGGTTGGCGGAGAGGTTACGCACCGGATTGCAAATCCGTGAAGACCGGTTCGATTCCGGTACCCGCCTCCACCGACAACCGCGGGGGCCTTCCATCCCATGATCTATGACGCCACGACCCGCATCGCCGAGGCCGCGCTGCGGATGCGCGCCCGCATGGGCGGATCGGCGGCCCTGCGCGAGCGTCTGGTCTGCGGCACGCCCCCCGGGCCGGCGGCGATCTGGATCCATGCCGCATCGGTGGGCGAGCTGACCTCGGCCCGGCGCATCATCCGCGCGCTGGCCGACCGCCATCGCGTCCAGATCACCACCAACAGCGAGACCGGGCGCGACCTGGCGCGGGGCTGGGACCTCCCCGCGCGGCTGGCGCCCCTGGACCTGCCCGGGACGCTGGCGCGGTTCCTGGGCGCGGTCCGCCCCCGCCTGGCCCTGACGGTCGAGGGGGAATTCTGGCCCCTGCGCTCGCGCCTGCTGGCGCAGGGCGGGGTGGCGCAGGCGATGATCGGGGCGCGGATGTCGGAACGCTCGGCCGGGACATGGGGGCGGTTTCCGCGCGTGATCGGGCCGATGCTGGGGCGGATCGACGCGCTGTCGGCGCAGGATCAGGGCAGCGAGGCGCGGCTTCTGTCCCTGGGCCTGCCGCATCGGGCGCTGATGCCGCGGCTGGACCTGAAACTGCTGGACCCCGCCGCCCTGCCCCTGCCGCCCTCCGATGCGGGGCGCGACGCGGTGATCCTGGCCGCCTCGACCCATGAGGGCGAGGACGGCCCGATCCTCGACGCCTTCGCCGCGCTGCGGGGCGTGCGGCCGGACCTGCGGCTGATCCTGGCGCCGCGCCATCCAGGTCGCGGCCCGGCCATCGCGGGGCTGATCGCGGCGCGCGACCTGCCCATGGCCCGGCGCGGCGAGGGGGCTGCGGACGCGCCGCCGGGCGGCGTTCTGCTGGCCGATACCTTGGGCGAGATGCCCCGCTGGTATGCCCGCGCGGGCCTCTGCATCATCGGCGGCAGCCTGGCCGATCACGGCGGCCATACCCCGTGGGAGCCCGCGGCCCATGGCTGTGCGCTGATCCACGGGCCGCATGTGGCGAATTTCCTTGATGCCTTCGACAGCCTGGACGCCCATGGCGCGGCGCGCCCCGCGGGCGATCTGACCGGGACCTTGGCACGGCTGCTGGATCATCCGGCCGAGGCCCGCGCCATGGGCGCCGCCGCGCGCCGGGTTCTGGACGACCGGGCGGGCGATCCGGGCGGGCTGATCGCGCGTCTGGACGGGCTTGCAAGCGCCACCGCCTGACCCGATATGACGGACAGGTGACGGGGATAGTTCGATGATCCGCTATGATCTGCGCTGCGAGAAAGGCCATGATTTCGACGGCTGGTTCCGGTCCTCGGACGGGTTCGAGACGCTGCGCGATGCGGGCCAGGTCGCCTGCGCCACCTGCGGCACGACCCGCGTGGACCGCGCGCTGATGGCCCCCGCCCTGGCCGAAAAACGCCCCCTGACCGCCGCCCGCAACCCCGCCGAGGCCGCGCTGGAGGCGCTGCGCCGCAAGGTCGAGGAAAGCTCGGACTATGTCGGCCTCAGCTTTGCCGAGGAGGCCCGCGCCATGCATGACGGCACCAAGCCCGCCCGCGCCATCCATGGCGAGGCCCGCCCCGAGGAGGCCCGCCGCCTGATCGAGGACGGCGTGCCCGTGGCCCCCCTGCCCTTCCTGCCGCGGCGGCGCGCCAACTGATTGCGCCTCTTGCGGTTTGCCGCACCCGCCCCTAAAAGCCCCGCCGACGCACATCCTTTGGCGGGAGGCCCTTGATGCCGCTTCTGGTAATGAAATTCGGCGGCACTTCGGTGGCCGATCTGGACCGCATCAGGAACGCCGCCCGAAAGGTGCAGCGCGAGGTGGATCGCGGCTATGACGTCATCGTCATCGTCAGCGCCATGTCCGGCAAGACGAACGAGCTGGTGGGCTGGGTCGAACAGACGCAGCCCATGTTCGACGCGCGCGAATATGACGCGGTCGTCAGCTCGGGCGAGAACGTGACCGCCGGCCTGATGGCCCTGACCCTGCAGGAGATGGGCGTGCCCGCGCGCAGCTGGCAGGGCTGGCAGGTGCCGATCAACACGACCGCCGCCTATTCGGCCGCGCGCTTCGTGGACATCCCGCGCAAGAACCTGGACCAGAAATTCGCCGAGGGCTTCAAGGTCGCGGTGGTCGCGGGCTTCCAGGGCGTCTCGCCCGAGGGCCGCATCACCACCTTGGGCCGCGGCGGGTCGGATACGACTGCTGTGGCCTTCGCTGCCGCCTTCGGCGCGGAACGCTGCGACATCTATACCGATGTGGACGGGGTCTATACCACCGATCCGCGCATCACCTCCAAGGCGCGCAAGCTGCCCCGGATCGCCTTCGAGGAGATGCTGGAGCTGGCATCGCTCGGCGCGAAGGTCCTGCAGACGCGGTCGGTGGAACTGGCCATGCGCTACAAGGTGCGCCTGCGGGTGCTGTCCTCCTTCGAGGAAACCGACGAAAATTCCGGCACGCTGATCTGCGATGAGGATGAAATCATGGAATCGAAAGTCGTCAACGGTGTCGCCTCCTCGCGCGACGAGGCCAAGATCACCCTGGTCACGGTCGAGGACCGGCCCGGCATTTCCGCCGCGATCTTCGCGCCCCTGGCCGATGCGGGTGTGAACGTGGACATGATCGTCCAGAACATCTCGGAAAAGGATTACGACGATCATCCGGGGTCGGTGACGGACATGACCTTCTCGGTGCCGATCAACCAGGTGGAACGCGCCAAGCGCGCGATGGAGGAGGCCCGCCAGGCCGGCCACATCGCCTATGACGAGCTGGTCGTGGATACCGAGGTCGCCAAGGTCAGCGTCGTCGGCATCGGCATGCGCAGCCATGCGGGCGTCGCCGCGCGCATGTTCAAGGCGCTGGCCGATGAGAATGTGAACATCAAGGTCATCGCCACATCCGAGATCAAGATTTCGGTGCTGATCGACCGGAAATACATGGAACTGGCCGTGCAGGCGCTGCATGATGCCTTCGAACTGGACAAGGCGTAAGCCATCCGGTCCGGCCCCCGCGGGGGGCCGCGGCGCAGGCAGAAGGCGGGGCAGGCGATGCAGGATCGCAGCGATAGCGACTCGCGCAAGCTGCTGCGGCGGCTGAAGGAAATCCTGGCCGCCGCGGGTGGGGGCCAGGACCGGCTGGACCAGATCACCCATCACATCGCCGATTCGATGGGGACCGAGGTCTGCTCGATCTATCTGTTCCGCGACCCCGAGACGCTGGAACTCTGCGCGACCGAGGGCCTGCGCGCCGAGGCCGTCCACCAGACCCGCCTGCGCTTGGGCGAGGGCCTGGTCGGCCGCGTCGCCCGCACCGGGCGCAACGTCAACACCGCCAACGCCCCCGCCGAACCCGGTTTCCGCTTCATGCCCGAAACCGGCGAGGAGGTGTTCCCCGCATTCCTGGGCGTTCCCATCCAGCGGGTCGGCGAACGCTTGGGCGTCTTGGTCGTGCAATGCGCCACCGCCCGCCAGTTCAGCGAGGACGAGGTCTACGGCCTGGAGGTCGTGGCCATGGTCCTGGCCGAGATGACCGAACTGGGCGCCTTTCAGGGCAGCCAGTCCGACAGCCTGCCCTTGGCGCATCGCTTTCCGCTGATGATCCGCGGCGCGACCGGACAGGAGGGCGCCGCCGAGGGCCGCGTCTGGCTGCACGAGCCGCGCGTCGTGGTGGCCAATCCGGTGGGCGACGATCCCGACAAGGAACTGGCCCGCCTGCACGAGGGCGTGGACCGGCTGCGCAGCACCGTGGACACGATGGTGGCCGCGGCCGACATGGGCGGCGACGGCGAACACGCCGCCGTGTTGGAGGCCTATCGCATGTTCGCCCATTCCCGCAGCTGGCTGCGCCGGATGGAGGAGGACATCCGCCTCGGCCTGTCCGCCGAGGCCGCGGTCGAAAAGGAACAATCCGCCGCCCGCGCCCGACTGGAGATGTCGGCCGACCCCTATCTGCGCGACCGCCTGCACGATCTGGACGACCTGTCGAACCGGCTGCTGCGTATCCTGACCGGCCAAGGCACCGATACCGGGGCCGAGATGCCCGAACGCCCGATCCTGGTCGCACGCAATATCGGCCCGGCCGAACTCCTGGATTACGGCCGCCGCCTAAAGGGCGTCGTGCTGGAGGAAGGCTCTGTCGGCAGCCATGCGGCCATCGTCGCCCGCGCGCTGGCGATCCCCTTGGTCATCCATGCGGGCCGCATCACATCCGAGGCGCTGAACGGCGATCCGATCCTGGTCGACGGCGATCAGGGCGTCGTCCATCTGCGCCCGGAGGAGACCGTCCACAAGGCCTTCCTGGACAAGATCGCCATGCAGGCCGAGGCCCAGGACCGCTATGCCGGGCTGCGCGATCTGCCCGCCACGGGGCGCTGCGGGACGACCGTGCAGCTTTACATGAATGCCGGGCTGATGGCCGACCTGCCCTCGCTGGAGGGGTCGGGCGCCGAAGGGGTGGGCCTGTTCCGCACCGAATTGCAGTTCCTCGTGCGCAACCACGTCCCCCGGCGCGCGGAACTGGCAGGGCTTTATGCCCGCGTCATGGACAATGCGCAGGGCAAGCCGGTGATGTTCCGCACGCTGGATATCGGGTCTGACAAGGTCCTGCCCTACATGAAGCCCCAGGACGAGCCGAACCCCGCCATGGGCTGGCGCGCGATCCGGGTGGGGCTGGACAAGCGCGGCGTGCTGCGCATGCAGCTGCAGGCGCTGATCCGGGCCAGCGTGGGCCGGCCCCTGCATGTCATGTTCCCCTTCATCGCCGATATCGGCGAATACGAGGACGCCTATCGCATCCTGATGCAGGAGATGGCGCGCGAACAGCGGCTCGGCCATGCCATGCCGAGCGACATCCGCGTCGGCGCCATGCTCGAGACGCCCTCCATGGCCTTCGCGCCCAAGCGCTTCTTCGAGATGTGCGATTTCGTGTCGATCGGCGGCAATGACCTGAAACAGTTCTTCTTTGCCGCCGACCGCGAGAACGAGCGCGTGCGCCGCCGTTATGACACGCTGAACCTGTCCTTCCTGGCGCTGCTGCGCCAGATCGTGCGCCGCTGCGACGAGGCCCGGGTGCCCCTGTCCTTCTGCGGCGAGGATGCGGGGCGGCCGATCGAGGCGCTGGTCTTCGCCGCCTTGGGCATCCACCGCCTGTCCATGCGCCCCGCCTCGATCGGGCCGGTCAAGCACCTGATCCGGCGCATCAGCATCACCGAACTGGCCCGCGTCATCGCCCAGGCCGAGGCCGACGGCATCCCCTCGGTGCGCGGCCCCGTGACCGAATGGCTGGCCCGGCAATAGCGCGATTTGCGCTTGCCCGACAGGGGGTTGTCGGCAGATAAGCGCCCCTGCGGACCGTCGCGCTTGTTGCGGCCGGGCTGCCTGCCTATAGTTTCGCAACCCTTCCCCTTGAGACATCAGCTGACATGAAGCGTCGCCAATTCCTCAATGCCGCCACCGCCATGGCCGCCGGCGGATCGCTGCTGGCCGTCCCCGCGCAGGCGCAGTCGCCCGACGGTTCCGCAGTCAACGGGCCCGCAGTCCAGGGGCCGCCCGCGCCCCAGCCCTTCGGCTTCGAACAGGTGGCGGCCTTGGCGCAGGACCGGGCCAGCCGCGTCTATACGCAGCCCGTGGCCGAACTGGTCGGCAGCTTCGCGGGGCTGGATTACGACCGCTATCGCGGCATCCGCTTCCGCCGCGACCGCAACCCGCTGGCCGGGCATCCGCGCTTCGGCCTGGACCTGCTGCCGCCGGGGGCGATCTTCTACGAGCCGGTCAAGATCAACCTGGTGCGCGGCGGCATGGCCCAGCCCGTGGCCTTCGACCCGGAGATGCTGGAATTCGACCCCCAGCATTTCCCCGACGGCGCCGACCTGCAGACCGTGGGCGAGATGGGCTGGTCGGGTTTCCGGATGCGCACGCAGCTGAACCGGCCCGACGTGATGGACGAATTCCTGGTCTTCCAAGGGGCCAGCTATTTCCGGGCGGTGGCGCGCGGCACGCTCTATGGCCTGTCGGCACGGGGCCTGGCCATCAAGACCGGCAGCCCGGATGGCGAGGAATTCCCGCTCTTCACCGATTTCTGGATCGTCGAGCCGGAACAGACGGCCGAGACGGTGCGCATCTATGCCCTGCTGGACAGCCGGTCCGTCTCGGCCGCCTTCCAGTTCGACGTGACGCCGGGCCGGGTGACGATGGTGCGCACGCGCGTCGCGCTCTTTCCCCGGGTCGATCTGCGCGAGACGGGACTGGCGCCGCTGACCTCGATGTTCTGGTTCAGCCCGGCCTCGCGCCGGGTGGTCGATGATTACCGCCCCGCCTGCCATGACAGCGACGGGCTGCAGATGATCACCGGCGCGGGCCAGTCGCTGTGGCGCGGGCTGATGTCGCCGCGCAACCTCCAGATCTCCAGCTTCGTGGACAGCAATCCGCGCGGCTTCGGCCTGATCCAGCGGGCCCGCGACTTTGCCGATTTCCAGGATGCCGAGGCGCTCTATCACCTGCGCCCCTCGGCCTGGATCGAACCCGAGGGGCCTTGGGGCAATGGCGAGGTCCGCCTGATCGAGATCCCGGTCGAGAACGAGTTCAACGACAACATCGTCAGCTACTGGCTGCCGAGCGAGGTGATCCCCCGCGGCCAGCGCACCGAATTCCGATACCGCATGTCGTTTTCCGCCCTGCCGCCCCGCGACCTGCCCTTGGCCAAGGTGCGCCAGGTGCGATCGGGCCGGTCGATCAACGTGGCCACCACGCGCAGCTATGTCATCGATTATGACCTGGCCATGTTCCGCGACGCCATGCCGCGATACCGCGTCAGCGCCTCGGACGGCCAGATCGCCCATGCCTATCTAAAGGCCCTGCCGGACGAGGGCGTGCTGCGCCTGGCCTTCGAATTCGAGCCCGGGCGCGGCGCCCTGTCCGAGCTGAAGGCCGAATTGACCGACGAGGACGGCTTGCCCCTGAGCGAAGCCTGGCTGACGCGCTGGACGGCATGACCGGGGATCTGATGCGCGGCCAGCCCGCCGTTCCGCCCTTGGCGCCGCTGTCCATGCCGACCCAGGATTTCGCCGCCCCCTCGCAGGGTGGCCCCGCGCGCCGCATGAACCATCTGCGCGTCTGGATGGCGCGGCTGGTGGCATTCGGCGGCACGGCGGCCTTGGCGGTCTTCGGCTTTTCGCAGATGCTGGCGGCCTTCGGGGCCAATCCGACGCCGACCCAGATCGCGCTGCTGATCCTGTTCGTGCCGACCTTTGCCTGGGTGGGCTTTTCCTTCTGCGGGACGCTGGCGGGGTTTCTGGCCCCGCGCCTGTCCACGCCGGACGGCCCGAACGATGCGCGCCTGGTCGTCGTCATGCCGATCTATCACGAGGATGTCGCCGTCAGCACCGGCCTGCTGGTGGCCTTGGCGCGCGAGCTGGCGGCCGAGGGCATGGCCGACCGGGCCGAGATCTTCGTGCTGTCCGACAGCCGCGACCCCGCCATGGCCGTGAACGAGACCCTGGCCATCGATGCCGCCCGCGCCCTGTCGCCCCTGCCCCTGTGGTATCGGCGGCGGCTGACCAATGACGACCGCAAATCCGGCAACCTGGCGGAATTCGTGCGGGCCTGGGGCGGGCGCTATGACCAGATGGTGGTCCTGGACGCCGACAGCGTGATGACCGGCGCCACGATCCGCGCCCTGTCGGCGCGCATGTCCGCAGACCCCCAGGCCGGGCTGATCCAGACCATGCCCATGCTGGTCGGGGGCGAGACGATCTTTGCCCGCCTGACCCAGTTCGCGGGCCGCGTCTATGGCCCGATGATCGCGCGCGGCGTCTCGGCCTGGTCGGGCGATACCGGCAATTACTGGGGTCACAATGCCATCATCCGGGTCAGCGCCTTTGCCCAGGCCTGCGGGCTGCCGCGCCTGCCCGGCCGGCCACCCTTCGGGGGCACGATCCTCAGCCATGATTTCGTCGAGGCCGCGGCGCTCTGCCGGGCGGGCTGGTCGGTGCGGCTGGATCACGACCTGCGCGGCAGCTTCGAGGGCTGTCCGCCCACGCTGCTGGACATGGCGGTGCGGGAACGGCGTTGGGCCCAAGGCAACCTGCAGCATTCGCGCCTGCTGGCCATCCGCGGGCTGCGCGGCATCAGCCGGGCGCATTTCATCATCGGCATCATGGGGTTCCTGATGTCGCCCCTGTGGCTGGCGCTGATCCTGGTGGGCCTGGTCCTGTCGGCCACGGTGCTGCTGTCCACGCCCGAATATTTCCCGACCGCCTATCAGCTCTTCCCCGACTGGCCGGTCTTCGACAGCCGCCGGATGCTGTGGCTGTTCGCGGTGGCGATGGGGCTGCTGCTGCTGCCCAAGTTCATCGCGACATTCCGGGCCTGGGCGCGGCCCTTGGCGAAAAATTCCGGGGGCCGGGTGCGCATCTTCGCCAGCGCCATCTTCGAGACGGTCCTGTCGGCGCTGATCGCGCCCGTCCAGATGCTGGTCCAGACCCGCCAGATCTTCGAGATCCTGTCGGGCCGGGACAGCGGCTGGAACGCCCAGACCCGTGCGGGATCCATGCCGCCATGGCGGGTGGTGCTGGCCCATCACTGGGCGCATGTCGTCTTGGGCGCGGGCACGCTGGCGGTGCTGTGGACCTTCTCGCCCGGCCAGCTGATCTGGCTGTCGCCGATTTTGGCGGGGCTGATCCTGTCGCCCCTGACCTCGCGCCTGTCGGCCAGCCCGCTCTTCGGGCGGTGGGCGCGGATGCGCGGCCTGCTGGTCACCCCTGAGGAACGCGACCCCCCCGCCATCCTGACCGAGGCCGCCGCCCTGTCGCGCGCCCTACCCCAGCCCGTGACCGGCCCCGACAGCCTGCTGCGCCTTGGCCAGCGGCCCGATCTGCTGGCCCGCCATGTCGCGATGCTGGCCCCCATGCCCGAGGACATGCCCCGCGCCGTGCGCCTGGCCCGCGTCACCGCCTGCGCCAAGATCGACCATGCGACCAGCCGCGACGAGGCGCTGGCCGACATGGACCGGCCGGAGGTCGATGCCATGCTGCTCTGCCCGGACCTGCTGACCCGCTGGAGCGGATTGCCCGGATGAGCCGCCTGATCACGCTGGACATGCTGCGCGGCTATGCCTTGGTCAGCATCATGGTCAACCACATGCCCATCTCGGTCATGCGGGGGGTGACGCTGCCCAATTTCTCGATCTTCGACGCGTCCGAGCTGTTCGTCCTGCTGTCGGGATTTCTGGTGGGGCTGGTCTGGCGCGGGATGGAGGCCCGCGACGGCCGCGCCGCCGCACAGCGCCGCTTTGCCCGCCGCGCCTTCGAGGTCTGGCGCGCCATGCTGATCGGCGCGGTGCTAATGGCGGCCCTGTCGGCGGCGCTGCTGGCGCTGGACCGGCCGCATACCGCGATCTGGAACCAGTATGCGCGCTGGATCATGGAAAACCCCCTGGGCTATGTCGGCACGGTGGCGACCTTCTGGGTCCAACCCAACATCATCGACGTGCTGGCGGTCTATGTGATCCTGATCGCGGCGGCGGTGGTGGTGGTGCCGCTGATGCTGCGCTGGCCGCTGCTGGTGGCCGCGGCATCGGTCCTGCTGTGGTGGCACGGGCCCCAGCTGAACGCGCTGATCCCCAATCACCGCAGCCAGGGCGGGTTCCTCTTCAATCCCTTCGGCTGGCAGATGCTGTTCTTCACGGGCACGGCGCTCGGGCTCTATCGCCAGCGGCTGATCCAGGCGCTGTGGCCGTGGCGGCATCTGGTGACGGTGCTGGCCCTGGGCATGTTCGTCTTCGGCAGCGCCATCGTCATCGGCGCGCGCATCGGCGAACCCGCCCTGCCCCTGCGCGAGGCGCTGAAATCCGTCTATGGCACCATCGACAAATGGAGCCTGGACGGCACCCGCTATCTGGCCATCGTCGCCGCCGCCTGGCTGGTCGCCGTCCCCTTGGCCCGCCCGGCCGAGGCGCTGGCCGCCAGCCGCTTGGGCGTCGCGCTGCAGCAGATCGGGCGCGGAGGGCTTTTCGCCTTCGTGGCCTGCGTGCTGCTGTCGGTCCTGGGGGATGCGTTCCAGATGACGCCCGCGGGCCAGCCGGCATGGCGCAGGCTGGCGGTGGATCTGTGGGCCTGCCTGGCGCTGTGGTGGGCATCGGCGCTGTGGCTGGAACACGGCGCCCCGTGGCAACGCCGCCGCAAGCAGCGGCGCGATGCGAAAAGGGGCCAGGCCAGGGCCTGACCCCCTATGAGCAATATATCCACGCTAAGGTTTGACATCGCTTAAACGCCAGCACGCCGAACCTGTGCCAGGGCGCCCAGCATTGGAAAGATGACGTTATCGGGCCGGGTATCGCTATGGCCCGGCAGGCCGCCCGCCATCTCGGCCACCTCGATCGAGGTCAGCACCGGCGTCACGTCCAGCTGCGACAGGATCGCGCCGATGCGGATCGCGGTGCGGCGGTCGCCCACGCCCAGCACCGCCTGGCTGGGGGCGCGGAAATCGGCCAAGGCGCGACCGGCGCGCAGCCGGGCCGGCCAGTGGCAGACGCCGAAATCGCGCCCGGCCTCCAGGCCCGACCCGTCCTCCATCGCGGCGATCAGCACGCCGCGCGTGGTGCCGGGCGCGACCGGCGCCTGCTGCAGCACGACGTGAAAGCCGTCCTTCAGCGCCAGCATCCGGCCCAAGGCCCGGCCCGTCGCGGTCAGCGCATAGCTGTCGGGCGCGCCGAAGGCATCCTGGCCGCATCCGCCGGTGACGATGGTCACGTCGCTGGACAGCACCCCCTCCATCATGTCGTCGCAGGCGGTGATCCGCCCCGAGGCCACGCCCTGCCGCAGCAGCAGCGCCAGCCCCGGCTCGGTCAGGTCCTGCAGATCCGCATCGGGCATCAGCATCGCCAGGCGGTCGGGATCCATGTCTACGGCGATCACCCGATGCCCCAGATCGGCCAGGGCCGCGACCGTGACCAGCCCCTCGGGGCCCATCCCGATGACCGAGATGACCGGGCGGTGCCCCGTCACGGGACGGGCCGGGGCGGTGGGGACGGGCCGGTGGGAAGCGGTGACGAACATGGCGGGCACTCCTGCTGCTGTGCCCCCTTTATGCCATGGCGCGGGGCGACCGTCGCACCGGCAAAAGGATGCCCCGCCCCCGCGAAGGGATAGGTCCTATCCTTTCGCATAGGCCCGAATGCCGACGGCCCCGCGATCGCGCGCGGGGCCGTCGGACGGGGTCGGTGCGGATGGGGTCAGCTGTCCATCTTCAGCGCCTGGATGAAGGCGGTCTGCGGGATCTCGACCTTGCCGAACTGGCGCATCTTCTTCTTGCCGGCCTTCTGCTTCTCCAGCAGCTTCTTCTTGCGCGTGGCGTCGCCGCCATAGCATTTGGCGGTCACGTCCTTGCGCATGGCCGACAGCGTCTCGCGCGCGATGACGCGGGCGCCGATGGCCGCCTGGATCGGGATCTTGAACATGTGCCGCGGGATCAGGTCCTTGAGCTTTTCGACCATAGCGCGGCCGCGGCTTTCGGCCCGGTCGCGATGAACCATGATCGACAGCGCGTCCACCGGCTCGTCATTCACCAGGATCGACATCTTGACCAGGAAATCCTCGCGGTATTCGCTGATCTGATAATCGAAGCTGGCATAGCCCTTGGTCACCGATTTCAGTCGGTCATAGAAGTCGAACACCACCTCGGCCAGCGGCAGGTCATAGACGACCATCGCCCGCGCGCCCGCATAGGTCAGGTCCAGCTGGATGCCGCGGCGATCCTGGCACAGCTTCAGCACATCGCCCAGATATTCGTCCGGCACCATGATCGTAGCCTTGATGCGCGGCTCCTCGATATGGTCGACATGGGTCAGGTCGGGCATGTCGGCGGGGTTGTGCAGGTCGCGCACCTCGCCGTCGCGCATATGCAGCTTGAAGACCACCGAGGGCGCGGTGGTGATCAGGTCCAGATCGTATTCCCGCTCCAGCCGGTCGCGGATGACCTCCAGATGCAGCAGCCCCAGAAAGCCGCAGCGGAAGCCGAAGCCAAGGGCGGCCGACGTTTCCATCTCGTAGCTGAAGCTGGCATCGTTCAGGGCCAGCTTCTCGATCGCGTCGCGCAGCGGCTCGAAATCATTGGCGTCCACCGGGAACAGCCCGCAGAAGACCACCGGCTGCGCGGGCTTGAAGCCCGGCAGGGCCTGGGTCGCGGGCTTTTTCTCATGCGTGATGGTGTCGCCCACGCGGGTGTCGCGGACCTGCTTGATCGAGGCGGTGAAGACGCCGATCTCGCCCGGGCCCAGTTCGGCGATGTCGACCATCTGCGGGGTCAGCACGGCCAGCTTGTCCAGGCGATAGGTCGCGCCGGTCTGCATCATCTTGACCTGATCGCCCTTGCGGACGACGCCCTCCATCACGCGGATCATGACGACCACGCCCAGATAGGGGTCGTACCAGCTGTCCACCAGCATGGCCTTCAGCGCGGCGTCGCGGTCGCCCTTGGGCGCGGGCAGGCGCGTGACGATGGCCTCCAGCACCTCGGGGATGCCGAGGCCGGTCTTGGCCGAAATCGGGATCGCGTCCTGGGCGTCGATGCCGATGACTTCCTCGATGTTTTCCTTGACGCGGTCGGGTTCGGCCGCGGGCAGGTCGATCTTGTTCAGGACCGGCACGATCTCGTGGCCCGCGTCGATCGCCTGATAGACATTGGCCAGGGTCTGCGCCTCGACCCCCTGGCTGGCATCCACGACCAGCAGGGATCCCTCGACCGCGCGCATGGACCGGCTGACCTCGTAGGCGAAGTCCACATGACCCGGCGTGTCGATCAGGTTCAGGACATAGGTCTTGCCGTCCTTGGCCGGATAGCTGATGCGGACGGTGTTGGCCTTGATGGTGATGCCGCGCTCGCGCTCGATATCCATGCTGTCCAGCATCTGGGCCTTCATGTCGCGTTCGGCGACAGTCCCCGTCAGCTGGATCAGCCGGTCGGCCAAGGTGGATTTGCCGTGGTCGATATGGGCCACGATCGAAAAGTTGCGGATGAGGTCAAGCTCGGTCATGGCCGGGCTATACAGGCCCGCGAGGGCCGCGAAAAGAGGCTTTCGCGGCCCTGCGGTGATTGGCGTCAGGGCACGGCCGGCTTGTCGGCGGCCTCTAGCATCAGCCGCGCGACCTCGGCCGAGGATTGCGGGTTCTGGCCGGTCACCAGCTTGCCGTCGGCGATGGCGAAGGACTGCCAGTCGGGGCCCTTCTCGTGCTGGGCGCCTTGGGCCTTCAGCTCGTCCTCCAGCATGAAGGGGACGGCGTCGGAGAGGCCCACTGCGTCCTCCTCGGAATTGGCAAAGCCCGCGACACGGCGCCCCTTGACCAGCGGATCGCCCGAGGACAGCCGCGCCGCCAGAAGGCCCGCCGGCCCGTGGCAGACCGCGCCGACCACCGCGCCCTTTTCCCAGGCCGTGCGCAGCAGATCGCCCAAGGGCTTGGATGTCGGCAGGTCCCACATGGTGCCGTGGCCGCCGGGCAGGAACACGATGTCGCAGCCGTCGACCTGCACGTCATCGACCTTTTCGGTATTGGCCAGACGGTTCATCGCGGCGTCGTCGGCCTGAAAGCGGCGGACCTCGTCGGTCATGGCGTCGCCCTCCTCGGAGGAGGGATCGGCGGGGGGCCTGCCGCCGGCGATGCTGGCGAGTTCGACCTGCCAGCCCGCATCCGACAGGATCCAGTAGGGGGCGGCCAGCTCCTCCCAGTAGAAGCCGGTGGGCTTGCCCGTGTCGCCGAGCGCGTCATGGGAGGTGAGGATGAAGAGAGCCTTGGGCATGATGCCTCCTTGGATCTGGCTGGAAGGGGTGGCGGGGCCGTGGCCCTGCCGTGACCTGCACCAATGATCGCGGCGGCGCGCGGGTTCCGCCGCAGCCGCGCTCAGCGGTCGCCCGGCCGCAGCAGCCCGTCCACCGGCCGGGCGCGGCGGCGCAGCCCGGCCTCGCGCCACATCGCATAGCCGCCCGCGGCCGCGATCAGCGCCGCCCCGGTCAGCGTCGCCATGTCGGGCCGTTCGCCAAAGACCACCGCCGCCACGATCAGCGCGAAGGCCAGACGGGTATAGCGGAAAGGCGCGACCACGGACGCCTCGCCAAGGCGCGTCGCGGCCACCAGCCCGACATAGCCCAGCATCCCGAAGACGACCGTCCCCGCCAGCAGCAGCGCCTCGGTCCCGTCGGGGCGGATCGCGGGCTGGCCGCCGATCAGCGCCAAGGCCAGGCCCGCCGGCACCATCGCGCCATAGGCCGATGCCGACAGAAGGTCCGAGGGCACGCCCGCAGGCACCCGCCGCGTCGCCAGATCGCGCAGCGTCAGCCCCGCGACCCCCGCCACCGCCCAGATCATCGCCGGGTGAAAGGCCGCCGTCCCCGGCCGCAGGATCAGCAGCACCCCCGCGAACCCCACCGCGACCGAGGCCCATCGCCGCCAGCCCACCCGTTCGCCCAGAAACAGTGCGCCGCCCAGCACCAAGGTCAGCGGCAGCACCTGCAGGATCGCCGATGTCGTCGCCAGCTCGCCCACGGCCAGGGCGGTGACGAAGCAGACCGCGCCCACCACCTCGCCCGCATTGCGCAGCATGACCATCGGATGCAGCAGCGCGCGCGACCACAGCGCCTGGCCCCGCCGCGCCAGCCGCAGCCAGAACAGCAGCGCCGCCACCACGCCCACCACCGCCAGCAGCTGCCAGACCGGCATCCGGGCGGTCAGGGTCTTGATGAAGGCGTCCTCGATGGCGAACATCGCCATGGCGGCCGCCATGAAGAGCGCGGCGCGCCCGTTCTCGGACAGGGCGGCGATCATGCCTCCAGCCGCGCCAGCAGGTCGGGCAGCGCCGCCATCGAGGTCAGCTCGTGCAGGCGCGGGCTGTCGGGGGCGTCGGCATGTTCATGCGCCCAGGTCATGCCATGGGGGATGAAGATGCCGGTGCCGCCCAGCTCGATCACCGGGATCACGTCGCTGCGCATGGAATTGCCCGCCATCGCGAAGCCCTCGGGCCGCAGCCCGTGGCTGAACAGCACGCGGGCATAGGCCTCGGGCGTCTTGTCGGCCAGGATCTCGACCGCGTCGAAGCGGTCGGCCAGGCCCGATGCGGCGATCTTGCGTTCCTGGTCCATCAGGTCGCCCTTGGTCACCAGGATCAGCCGCCGCCCGGCCAGCGCGTCCAGCGCCGCCTCGACGCCGGGCAGCAGGGTGACGGGATGGGCCAGCATCTCCTGTCCCAGATCCAGGATGCGGGCGATGCGGTGGCCCTCGATCCGGCCATCGGTCAGTTCGATCGCGGTCTGGACCATCGACAGCATGAAGCCCTTGATGCCGTAACCATAGCGGGCCAGGTTCGCCCGTTCGGTCCGGTCCAGGCGGTCGGCGATCATCTGCGGATCGGCATGATCGCCCAGCAGGGCGCAGAACTCCGCCTCCGTCAGGCGAAAGAAGCTCTCGTTCTCCCACAGCGTGTCATCGGCATCCAGGCCGATCGCGTCGAAGGCGGTCATCGCAGTCATCCCCTTTTTCCCGCCCCCATGCCGTGCCGGGCGCGGCCGTGCAACCGGATCACGTCATCATGATCGCGCCCGCCGCTGCGTCGTTGAGCGGGAGGGCGGTTGCTGGTAATGTCGCCCCACCAGGCCCGCGCGGGCAAGAACCGGATCAACCGGCGGCGCGGCCCATCCGAGGCACCCGAGGAGACAGTCCATGCTGAACCGTTTCGTGATCGCCGCCGCCGCGATCGTCATGACCACCCCCCTGGCCGTGGCCGGGCCCATCGATTCGGCCTGCGTCCGGTCGGACCGCGCGCGCGGCAACGCCCCGCTCTGCGGCTGCATCCAGCAGGTCGCGAACCAGACCCTGTCGCGGTCCGACCAGCGCCGCGCGGCCCAGTTCTTCCGCGACCCGCACCGCGCGCAGGAGGTCCGCACCTCCAAGCGCGACGCGGACAACGCCTTCTGGCGCCGCTATCGCAACTTTGCCAGCCAGGCGGAGCGGCTCTGCCGCTGATCCCTCAGCCGATCAGCGCCAGAACCTCGTCGGTCAGCGCGGCCATCTCGGTGGTCGCGGGGCCCTTGGGGCGTTCGATCACGCCCAGGCCCTGGCCCAGGGTCTCGGCATAGGCGACGCGGTTGGCGATCTGGGTGTCTGCGACATGCGCGCCCAGCTCGCCCGCCTTCTCGGCCACCTCGGCCGACAGGCGCGTATTGGGGCGGGTGCGGTTCAGCACCACCAGCAGCGGTGCCTTTTCGCGGCGCGCCAGGTCCAGGACCCCCTCGGTCGCCCACAGATCGACATGGCTGGTCGCCACCGGCACCACGACCAGATCCGCCGCCCGCAGCGCCGGGCGCAGGTCGCTGTCGATCTTGGGCGGCGTGTCAATGATGACGAAATCGAAGCGGCGCTTCAGCTTCTCGGATTCGTAGCTGGCCCCCCAGGCCGATGAGGTCGAGAAATCCATCGCCTCGTCCTCGCCCTTGCGCTCCATCCGTTCCATGAACCAGCGGCCCAGGCTGCCCTGCGGATCGGTATCGACCAAGGCCACCGAATGGCCGCGCGCATGCAGGCTGACCGCCAGATTCACCGCCACGGTCGTCTTGCCCGATCCGCCCTTCTGCTGGGCTACCGTGATGATCCGCCCCGTCATGCCGTCCTCCGTCCTTTTGCGGCCAGCCTAGGGGGGCCGGGGGGCGATTGCACGGGCTTTCTGCATGGCAGCATCATCAGGGATGCACGGACTGGACCTCGTACATCACCGGCTCGAAGCTTTTGCACATGGCGTGGATGTCGCGGTTGCGGCGCCGCATCTCCGGGTCGCGCAGCATCGCCTGGTAATCGCGCCGGTCGCGCCATTGGGAATAGGTGGCGATGCGGGTCTGGGCGTCGTTCAGATGGATCGCCCCGCCCAGGCAACCCTCGCGCCGGCTGATCACCTGGTCCCAGGCCTCGGTCAGCAGGTCCAGCACGTCCTGGGCGCTGCCGGGGGTGACCTCGAAGGTGGTGATGACGGTCTGTCCGTCGAAATCGGATGTGATGCGGGGCATGGCCTGGCCTTTCCTGTCGGGACTGGCCCCAGCCTAGCGCGCCCCCGCCCGCCGTCAAAGCGGGATTGCGGCCGGCCCGATCCTGTGCCCTTTTCGGCGCAAACGGACGGAGCGCATGATGATCCCGGTTTTCGACGGCCATAACGATTTCCTGCAGCGGGTGGTGGCGGCGGGGCCGGACGGCCTGCGCCTGTGGCTGGAGGGGGACGGCACCGGCCAACTGGACCTGCCGCGGATGCGGGCGGGGGGCATGGTGGGCGGGTTCTTCGCGGTCTGGGTGCCCTCGCCCGCGGGGCCGGATGACGCGGCCGCGATGGCGGCGCCGCCCTTCGACCTGCCTCTGCCCGCCCAGGTCGGGCATGACGCGGCCCTGCCCGCGGGCTTTGCCCAGGCCGCGGCCCTGCGGATGCTGGCGCGCAGCGGGACGCTGGACATCGCGCTGACCACCGCGGATCTGCGCGCCAGCATCGCCGCCGGGCGCATCGCCGCGATCCTGCACCTGGAGGGCGCCGAGCCGATCCGCGACATGGATGCGCTGCATCTGTGGCATGCGATGGGGCTGCGGTCCCTGGGGCCGGTCTGGTCGCGGCCCACGGCCTATGGGCACGGGGTGCCCTTCGCCTTTCCCTCGGGGCCGGACCGGGGCGGGCCGCTGACCGATGCGGGCCGCGCGCTGGTGGCGGAATGCAATGCCTTGGGGATCATGCTGGACCTGTCGCATCTGAACGAGGCCGGGTTCGACGACATCGCCCGCCTGTCCGACGCGCCGCTGGTGGCCAGCCACAGCGCGGCGCACGCGATCTGCGAAAGCTCGCGCAACCTGACCGACCGGCAGCTGCGCGTGATCGGGGAAAGCGGCGGGCTGGTCGGGCTGAACTTCGCCTCCGGCTTCCTGCGGCCCGACGGGCGGCGCCTGCCGCTGGAGGATCCGGGCGTGATGATCCGGCATCTGGACCACCTGCTGGCGATCCTGGGCGAGGATGGCGTGGCCTTCGGGTCGGATTTCGACGGGGCGCTGATGCCGCGCGACCTGCCCGACGCGGCCGCCCTGCCCCGGCTGATCGCGGCGATGCGCGATCACGGCTATGGCGAGGCGCTGATCCGCAAGATCGCCTGCGACAACTGGCTGGGCGTGTTGGACCGCAGCTGGAGGCCCTGAGGGCCCCCGGCGGTCAATCCTCGGTCTCGGCCCCGTTGATCTGGGCGACGGCGACCATCTGGGCCAGGTCGGCATCGGCGGTCAGATCGGCCTGGGCAAAACGCTCGGTCAGCGCCTCGGCCGACAGCTGGATGTTGCTGACCACCTGGGCGCCCGGCGCGGCGGGGCCATAGGTCTGGCCGTTCACCGCGAAATAGACCGCGCCGGAATTGCCCGTCCGCAGGACCGGCGGCTGTTCCAGCGGCGGCAGGGCGAACCGTTCGCCCGCATCCATGATCTTTTCCAGCAGCACCGTGCCCTCGGCCGAGGTGACGCGCACCCAGGCCGGGCGCACGGCCAGCAGCTCGGTCCCCGGCGCAGCGGGGGCCAGGGTGCGGACCCCGCCCTCGGGGGCGGCCTCGGCCAGCTGCGGATCGGCGGCCTGCGCCTCGGGCAGCTGCGGTCCCGCGGCCTGGGCGGGCGCCTGGCCTGCCACGGGCTGGGGCATGCGGGTGATCAGCCCGGCGGATGCGATGACCTCGTCGATGGTGGCCACGCTGTCCAGCAGGCCCGGATCGATCGCCGCGATCGGGCCGTCGCGGGCGGTCAGGACCGGCGCCTCCAGGATCTGGGGGCGATAGAGACGGTCCAGCGCCTCGGGCTGCGGCAGGGTCTGGGCGATGTCGCTGCCATCGGTGCCTTCGATGGCGGGGCCGGACAGGCCGGCGCCCTGGGCGGGGTCCAGATCAGCCACGATCGAGGGCAGGTCGTCGCCGGGGGCCAAGGTGACGCGCTGGACCTCTTGCAGGACGGCCCAACCGCCATAGGCCAGCCCGCCGATCAGCGCGATCAGCACGACCAGAGCACCGATGGCGCGGGGCTCGATCTCGGACCAGAAGCTGCGCTCCTGGGGGATGAACAGCGCGCGCGGATTGGCCAGCGCCTCGGCCGGGTCCGAGGGGCGGCGGCCGGGTTTCGGGCCCGCGGCCGATGCGGCCATGCCATGGGTCGGCTGGAACCCCGATTCCTGGCAGAACCGGCGGAACACCCAATCCGGGTCCATCCCCAGATAGCGCGCATAGGACCGCACATAGCCCGAGATGAAACTGGGCGTGTCAAAGGCCGAGATGTCGCAATTCTCGATGGCCGCGACATAGGAGGCGCGGATGCGCAGCTCACGCTGCACATCCAGCAGCGATTTGCCAAGCGTCGCGCGTTCGCCGCGCATGAGGTCGCCCAAGCGCGTGTCATCGTCGAGGAACGGGGTCGTATCCTCCACCTGCACATACTCCTCTGCCGGGTCGCGTGCCCGCAGCCTGCTCATTCCGAATGCCTCATTGCCCGTTATGGTTGCGTCCGAATCGGACGCGACCTGCCCTTCTTTAGCCCGACGGTATCACGCAGGCGAGAGCAGTTCACGGTCGGATTGGCCTATGCGCTCAATTCAGCGCGATTCAGCGCGCAATGCGACCAGAGCGCATCCATCGCGCGCACCAGGTGGTCGATCTGCTTGGGATCATGCACCGGCGAGGGCGTGAAGCGCAGGCGTTCCGTGCCGCGCGGCACGGTCGGGAAGTTGATCGGCTGGACATAGATGCCATAGTCGCGCAGCAGCATGTCGGACAGCGACTTGCAATGGACCGGATGGCCCACATGGACCGGCACGATATGGCTGCCATGGTCGATGATCGGCATGCCGAGCGATTTCAGGCGCATCTTCAGGATGCGGGCATGCAGCTGCTGGGCATCGCGCAGCTTCTGCCCCTCGGGCGTCTTCAGCAGCGCGATCGAGGCCGCGGCCCCCGCCGCGACCGTGGGCGGCAGCGAGGTCGTGAAGATGAAGCCCGGCGCATAGGACCGGATCGCGTCGCACATCTTGGCGCTGGCCGCGATATAGCCGCCGAAGACGCCGAAGGCCTTGCCCAACGTGCCGTTGATGATGTCGATGCGCCCCGACAGCCCGTCGCGTTCGGCCACGCCGCCGCCGCGGGGGCCGTACATGCCGACGGCATGGACCTCGTCCAGATAGGTCAGCGCGCCGAACTCGTCGGCCAGGTCGCAGAACCCCTCGATCGGCCCGAAATCGCCATCCATCGAATAGATCGATTCGAAGGCGATCAGCTTGGGCGCGTCCGGATCGTCGGCGGCCATCAGCTGGCGCAGATGGGCCAGGTCGTTGTGGCGGAAGATGCGCTTGGCGCCGCCATTGCGCTTGATCCCCTCGATCATGGACGCGTGGTTCAGCTCGTCCGAATAGATGATCAGGCCGGGGAACAGCTTGGGCAGCGTGGACAGCGTCGCGTCATTGGCGATGTAGGCGCTGGAGAAGACCAGCGCGGCCTCCTTGGCATGCAGGTCCGCCAGCTCCGATTCCAGCCGCTTGTGATAGACGGTCGTGCCGCTGATGTTGCGCGTGCCGCCCGAACCCGCGCCGGTCGCGTCCAGCGCCTCGTGCATGGCGGCCAGAACGACGGGATGCTGCCCCATGCCCAGATAGTCGTTGCCGCACCAGACGGTGATCTCCTGCCGCTCGCCATCGGGACGGTTCCAGACGGCCTGGGGGAAACGGCCCTTGGCACGTTCGATGTCGATGAAGGTGCGATAGCGCCCCTCGTCGTGCAGACGTGCGATGGCCTTGTCCAGAGCGGCGTCGTATTTCATTGCGGGCGATCCCTTGCGTAGCTGGCTGGGTGCGATCATTCTCCGACCGCGCGCTGTCTGCCTTGATAGAGGTCAAGGCGCGAAAAAAACAGGCCGAAAAGTCGAAATTCGACCAAAGGCGCAGGCCGCGGCCGGATGCGTTTGTCAGAAAGGTAGGAATCATGGGCAATGAGGCAAGGCTGCAGGACATCCTGACGCAGCTGGATGGGGGGTTGGACGCGGCGCTGGACCGGCTGTGCGATTTCCTGCGAATCCCCTCGATCTCGACCGATCCGGCCCATGCGGGCGATGTGCGCCGCGCCGCCGAATGGCTGCGCGACGAGCTGACAGGCCTGGGCTTTGATGCGCAGGTCCATGACACGCCGGGCCATCCCATGGTCACCGCCCGCAGCCCCAAGGGCGATGCGCGGCCGCTGCTGTTCTACGGCCATTACGACGTGCAGCCCGTCGATCCGCTGGAGCTGTGGGACCGCCCGCCCTTCGCCCCCGCGATCGAGGACGGACCCAAGGGCCGCGTCATCCGCGCCCGCGGCGCATCGGACGACAAGGGCCAGCTGATGACCTTCGTCGAGGCCTTTCGTGCCTGGAAGGCCGTCCATGGCAGCCTGCCCACCGACCTGATCCTGCTGTTCGAAGGCGAGGAGGAATCCGGCTCGCCCTCGCTGCGGCCCTTCCTGCGCGATCACGCGGAGGATCTGCGCGCCTCGCTGGCGGTGATCTGCGACACGGGCCTCTATGCGGATGGCCGCCCGGCGATCACCACCCAGCTGCGCGGCCTGGTCGGGCAGGAGGTCGTGATCCACGCCGCCGATCGCGACCTGCATTCGGGCAGCTTCGGCGGGCTGGCGGCGAACCCGATCATGATCCTGGCCCAGGCCCTGGCCGCGCTGAAGGACGGGACGGGCCGCGTCACCCTGCCCGGTTTCTATGACGGCGTGGCCGACCTGCCCGAGGCGCTGGCCCGCGACTGGCAGGCGTTGGATTTCGACGCGGGCGGCTTCCTGTCCCGCGTGGGTCTGTCGCAGCCCATCGGCGAGGCCGGCCGCACGCCGTTGGAGATGGTCTGGAACCAGCCTACGGCCGAGATCAACGGCATTGCCGGGGGCTATGCGGGCGACGGGTTCAAGACCGTCCTGCCCGCCATGGCGCGCGCCAAGGTCAGCTTCCGCCTGACCGGGACCCAGGATCCGCAGGCGATCCGCGCGGCCTTCCAGGATCATGTGCGCCGCTTTCTGCCCGCCGATTGCCGGGTCGAATTTCATGATCACGGCGCATCGCCCGCCAGCGTCATGGACATCACCGACCCCGCCTTCGATCAGGCCCGAACCGCGCTCAGCGAGGAATGGGGCCGCGATGCGGCCTTCATCGGGGCGGGCGGCTCGATCCCCATCGCGGGGGATTTCAAGCAGATCCTGGGCATGGATTCGCTGCTGATCGGGTTCGCCAGCGACGATGACCGCATCCATTCGCCGAACGAGAAATACGATGTCGAGGCCTTTGCCAAGGGTGCCCGGTCCTGGGCGCGCATCCTGACCGCGCTGCGGTCCTGAACAAGGAAGGGGGCCGCAAGGCCCCCCGTCCGATCAACCCTCGCGGCTGCAATAGCTCTGGCTGGAGGTCCAGGCCGCGATATCGGCCCGCTTCTTGGAACTGCGCATCGGCGCCCAGTCCCGTGCCACGCCGCGCCAGCCATTGCCGTCATGGGCCACCGCATTGTCGCGGCCGACCTGGCGGGCCATGATCTTGACCGCGCAGGACATGTTGTCGGCACCGTTCTTGATATTGCCGTCGCAGCCGTAATGCCGCCAGGTCGCGGGCGCGATCTGCATCAGGCCCAGCCAGCGGCCACCGCCGCCCGCCGCCTGCGGGTTGAAGGTGCTTTCATGCCGCGCCACCGCCGACAGCAGCCCGGCCCAGAAGACCTTGCGGCCCGTCTCGCCCAGCTCGCTGTAATTGGGGCAGTATTCGTTGATGTCGGCTGGCACGCGCGAGATCATCGTGACCCCTTCGCGTTCCAGGGCCTGCATCGTGGCGCGGGTCCATTCCTCGGATCCGCTGCGCTGTCCCCACCGCATCGGCGGCGCTGCCGCCAGGCTCATCTCCCGGGCCTGCGCCTCGGCCACGGGGGACGTGGCGGGGGTCGTCGAACAGGCGGCCACGAGGGCAAGGGCGGCAAGGGAAAGCGCGACGCGCATCGGGACCTCGGCAGGTGGTTTCGTCGCCGTCCCGCATGGGACCAGCCGCGAATTCACGCAAGACGCCTTGGAATCCATCGGCAGGAACCCGCCCTGCCCCCACGCACGCATGGTCGGATTTCCGCCGACGGCCCCCAGATCCGCCCGCCGATGACGCGCATGTCAGCCCGGCATTGACGCCCCGTGAACCAATCGCCGATTCGCGCAGGCGACCCGTGACAATGGCGGGGCCTTGCCCTAGAACACCGCCCGAGACCGATCCGCGATGAGGCCCCCATGCTCGACCTGACCTATACCGCCCCCGAACCCAAGGTGATCCATGGCGCGACAGGCGAATGGGAACTGGTCATCGGGCTGGAGGTCCATGCCCAGGTCGCATCCAGGGCGAAACTGTTCTCCGGCGCCTCGACCGAATTCGGGTCCGAGCCGAACAGCAACGTGGCCTTCGTCGATGCCGCCATGCCCGGCATGCTGCCCGTCATCAACGAATTCTGCGTGGCGCAGGCAGTGCGCACCGGGCTGGGGCTGAAGGCCGCGATCAACCTGCGTTCGGCCTTCGACCGCAAGAACTATTTCTATCCGGACCTGCCGCAGGGCTATCAGATCAGCCAGCTCTACCACCCCATCGTGGGCGAGGGCGAGGTGATCGTGGACATGGCCCCCGGCATCGCGCGGCGCGTGCGCATCGAACGCATCCATATGGAACAAGATGCGGGCAAGTCGATCCATGACATGGATCCGAACATGTCCTTCGTGGACCTGAACCGCACCGGCGTCGCCCTGATGGAGATCGTCAGCCGCCCCGACATCCGCGGCCCCGAGGAGGCCGCCGCCTATGTGGTCAAGCTGCGCCAGATCCTGCGCTATCTGGGCACCTGCGACGGCAACATGCAGAACGGCAACCTGCGCGCCGATGTGAACGTCAGCGTCTGCAAGCCCGGCGATTACGAGCGGTTCATCGAGACCGGCGATTTCGGCCATCTGGGCACGCGCTGCGAGATCAAGAACATGAACTCCATGCGCTTCATCCAGGCGGCCATCGACTATGAGGCCCGGCGCCAGATTGCGATCCTGGAGGATGGCGGGACGATCGTGCAGGAAACCCGCCTCTACGATCCCGACCGCGGCGAGACGCGGTCGATGCGGTCGAAGGAGGAGGCGCATGACTATCGCTATTTCCCCGATCCCGACCTGCTGCCCTTGGAGATCGAGCAGGCCTGGGTCGACGAGATCGCGGCCTCGATGCCCGAACTGCCGGACGAGAAGAAGGCCCGCTTCGTGCGCGAGATGGGCCTGTCGGAATATGACGCGGGCGTTCTGACCGCCGAGGTCGAGAATGCCGATTACTTCGAGGCCGTGGCCGCGGGCCGTGACGGCAAGATGGCCGCGAACTGGGTCATCAACGAGCTGTTCGGCCGGCTGAACAAGGAGGGGCTGACCGTCGCGACCTCACCCGTTTCCGCCGCGCAGCTGGGCGGGGTGATCGACCTGATCGCCTCGGGCGCGATCTCGGGCAAGATCGCCAAGGACCTGTTCGAGATCCTCTGGACCGAGGGCGGCGACCCGGCCCGGATCGTCGAGGATCGTGGCATGAAGCAGGTCACCGACCTGGGCGCCATCGAGGCCGCGGTGGACAAGATCATCGCCGAAAACCCCGCCCAGGTGGAAAAGGCCAAGGCCAATCCCAAGCTGGCCGGATGGTTCGTGGGCCAGGTCCTGAAGGCCACGGGCGGCAAGGCCAACCCCGCCGCCGTGAACGAGCTGGTGGCCCGCAAGCTGGCCCAGTGATCGCCCCGGTCCCGGTTCGCCGGGACCGTCCCCATCCGGTCCGAGGGATGCGCCATGACCGATATCCGATATGAATACTGCGTCATCGCAGCCCCCCACCGGACCGAGAAATCGCGCGAGGCCAGGACGCCCACCGACCGCTTCGCCGCCATGCTGACGGCCGAGCTGAACCGGATGGCCGCCGATGGCTGGGATTATCTGCGCGCCGATGTCCTGCCCAGTGAGGAACGCAGCGGGCTGACCAGCCGCACAACGATCTATCACAACGTGCTGGTCTTTCGCCGCCCCCGCGCGCAGGGCTGATCACGCGGCGGCGGACAGACGGTCGGGGCAGAAATCCTGGATCTGCACGCGGTCGCCCGCAAAGGTGCAGAAGCTGCCCGGCGGCACCTCGCGCCAATCGGCCTCGTCGGTCTCCAGCGGTTCGGACACGACCGCCCAGCCCCGCCGCGTCTCGGACCAGCGGTAATAGAGCGAGGGCGCCAGATCGTCGCTGGCATGGCGCAGCGCATAGAGGTTCCGCCCATCCGACAGCGCGCAGGCCGCCCGCACATGGGGCGCCTCGCCCATCTGGCGGGCCAGCGCGCCCAGCTTGCCGATGGCCCGCTCCATCGCGGCGCGGGGGTCGTGGTCCAGCCCCTCGCCCAAGGCGATCAGGAACAGCGCCTCGCTGTCGGTGGCGCCCTTGCGATGGGGATAGAATTCGTCGCTGATCAGCACATCCGCATGGCGCCGGAACCCGTCATAGCCGCCGAACTGGCCGTTATGCAGGAAGCTCCACCGACCCACGGCAAAGGGGTGACAGTTGTTGCGGCTGGTCGCCGTCCCGGTCGAGGCCCGCACATGCGCCATGAACAAACCCGACCGCACCTGCCCCACCAGGCTGCGCAGGTTCGGGTCCGACCAAGCGGGCATGACATCGCGATAGAGCCCCGGCTCGGGCCGTTCGCCATACCAGGCGATGCCGAATCCGTCGGCATTCACCGGCGTCTGGCAGCGGGTCGCCCCCTGGCTCTGCCGGATCAGCGAATGCGCCGGCCGGCTGACGATGTCCTCCAGAAAGATCGGTGCGCCCAGATAGGCGGCCCAACGACACATGCCCTGCCCCTTTCACGTCTCTTTTGTGACAGGACTAGCACGAAAGTCTGAAGGATTCACCTATTCCGACGGGGGCGGCGTCTCTTCCACGATCACGAGGTCGCGTTCGCTGGCGCCTTTGGCATGCGCCAGCGCCGCCTGGTACTCACTGCTGTGATAACAGGCAACCGCCGCATCAAGGCTGGGGAACCGCGCGACCACATGCCGGGCGCGATCCGCACCCTCCAGCACGTGATAGCGGCTTGCGCGGGCCAAGAAGACGCCGCCATGCGCGGCGATCGCCGGTCCCGCCGCCTTGGCATAAAGGCCATAGGCGTCGGGGTCGGTCACGGTCACATGGGCAATCCAGAGTGCGGTCATTTGCTGTCCTCAATGATCTTGCGGGCGTCCTGGAACGCCGTTTCCGCGGCCGCCAGCGAGGGCGCCCCGCCTTGCGCCCGGTCGGGGCGGCCGCCACCCCCCTTGCCGCCCAGTGCGGCGACAGCGGACTGCACCAACGCCACCGCGCTGATGCGCCCGGTCAGGTCCGGCGTGACACCGGCGGCGACCGTGGCCTTGCCGCCATCCTCGGCCAGGACCAGCACGGCCCCGCTGCCCAGGCCCGCCTTCATCTCGTCGACCAGCGCGCCCAGCTCCTTGCCGCCCACGCCCTCGACCTTGCGGGCGATGAACTTGACCCCCGCGATCTCCTCGGCCTCGTCCCCGCCGCCCATGGCCAGCTGACGCTTCAGCTGCGCGACCTCGTTGGCCAAGGCCTTGCGCTCGTCGGCCAGCGCACGCACGCGGTTCACCACCTCGGCCGATTGCGCCTTGAGGATGCCCGCGATCTCGCCCAAGCGGCTGTCGGCACCGCGCAGGTGATCCAGCGCCGCCTGACCGGTCAGCGCCTCAATCCGCCGCACGCCCGCGCTGGAGGCCGCATCGCCCAGCAGCACGAAGGCCCCGATATCGCCCGTCCTCGCCACATGCGTGCCGCCGCACAGCTCCAACGAATAGGCAGCACCTTCCGCGCCCTTGCCGCTGCCCGGCTGCGCGCCCATCGACACGACGCGCACCTCGTCGCCGTATTTCTCACCAAACAGCGCCTGCGCCCCCAGGGCCCGCGCATCGTCGGGCGTCATGATCCGCGTCTCGACCGGGCTGTTCTGGCGGATATAGGCGTTCACCTCGGCCTCGATCCGCGCCATCTCCTCGGCGCTGACCGCGCTGTTATGGCTGAAATCGAAGCGCAGCCGGTCGGGCGCGTTCAGGCTGCCCCGCTGCGCGACGTGATCGCCAAGCGCACCCCTCAGCGCCTCGTGCAGCAGATGCGTCGCCGAATGGTTCGCGCGGATCGCGCCGCGGCGGTCATGGTCTACCACCAGCTGCGCGCCCTGCCCGCGGCTGATCGTGCCCATCGTGACCTGAGCCTGATGGATAAAGACACCCGCGACCTTTTTCGTGTCCGTGACACGCGCCGCGCCGGTCTCGGTCCGAATCATGCCCTGATCGCCGACCTGACCGCCACTTTCGGCGTAGAAGGGAGACTGGTTCACCACGATGGCGACCGATGCGCCCACGTGCGCCTCGGCCACATCCGCGCCGTCGATCACCAGCGCGGTGATCTGGCCCTCGGCCTCCTCGGTGTCATAGCCCAGGAATTCGGTGACCCCGTGCTTTTCCGCCAGTTCGAACCAAATCGTCGCATCGGCAGCCTCGCCCGATCCCGACCAGGCAGCCCGCGCCATGCGCTTCTGCTCGGCCATGGCGGCGTCAAAGCCCTCGATCTGCACCGCGCGGCCCTTTTCGCGCAGCGCGTCCTGCGTCAGGTCCAGCGGGAAACCGAAGGTGTCATAGAGCTTGAATGCCGCCTCGCCCGGCAGATCCGCCCCCTCGGGCAGCTTCGCCAGCTCATCGTCCAAGAGCCGCAGGCCCCGGTCCAGCGTCTGGCGGAACCGCGTCTCCTCCGAGCGCAGCGTCTCCTCGATCATCGCCTGCGCACGGGTCAGCTCCGGATAGGCCGCGCCCATCTGGCGCACCAGCGCCGGGACCAGCTTGTGCATGACCGGGTCCTGCGCGCCCAGCATATGCGCATGGCGCATCGCGCGCCGCATGATCCGCCGCAGCACATAGCCGCGCCCCTCATTGCTGGGCATCACCCCATCCGCGATCAGGAAGCTGGTCGAGCGCAGGTGATCCGCGATCACCCGGTGGTGCACCTTGCCCGGCCCGTCCGGGTCCGCGCTGGTCACGTTGGCCGATGCCTCGATCAGCGACCGCATCAGATCGGTGTCATAATTGTCGTGCTTGCCCTGCAGCAGCGCGCCGATCCGCTCCAGCCCCATGCCAGTGTCGATGGACTGCATGTCCAGCGCGCGCATCGAGCCGTCCTCGAACTGCTCGTTCTGCATGAAGACCAGGTTCCAGATCTCGATGAAGCGGTCGCCATCCTCATCAGCCGATCCCGGAGGGCCGCCCCAGATCTTGTCACCGTGATCGAAGAAGATCTCGGTGCAGGGGCCGCAGGGTCCGGTCGGCCCCATCTGCCAGAAATTGTCCGCTGTAGGGATGCGGATGATGCGGTCGTCGCCGAGGCCCGCGACCTTCTTCCAGAGCTCGGCCGCCTCGTCATCGGTGTGATAGACGGTGACCAGCAGCCGGTCCTTGGGAATGCCGAACTCCTTGGTCAGCAGCTCCCAGGCATGGGCGATCGCCTGGTCCTTGAAATAATCGCCAAAGCTGAAATTCCCCAGCATCTCGAAGAACGTGTGATGCCGCGCCGTATAGCCCACATTGTCCAGATCGTTGTGCTTGCCGCCCGCCCGCACGCATTTTTGCGCCGTGGTCGCACGGTTGTAGTCGCGCGTCTCGACCCCGGTGAACAGGTTCTTGAACTGCACCATGCCGGAATTGGCGAACATCAGCGTGGGATCGTTGCGCGGGACAAGCGGGCTGCTCTCCACGACGCGGTGGCCGTTCTTCTCGAAATAGCCGAGGAAAGTCGAGCGGATGTCATTCAGACTGGGCATGGCGGGCCTTCATCGCAGGGGTGTCTCCGGCCGTGCCGGTTCGGTCCTTGGTCTAACCGCCGCCCGCATCCCTGTCCAGCAAGGGCGCCCACCGCCCGTGTTCCGGCGCAGGCCGGAACGCGGGGGAAAGACAATGCGCCGAGGCTTGCCTCGGCGCACAATCAGATCGGGCAGGTTGCGGGATCACTCCTCGGTCAGCGATTCGTCCTCGCCGCCCTCGACCCCGAATTCCAGCCCGTGGCTGGCGCGGATCTTGTCCTCGATGGCGAAAGCCACCTCGGGACGGTCGCGCAGAAACTGCTTGGCGTTCTCGCGGCCCTGGCCGATCCGCTCGTCGCCATAGGAATACCAGGCGCCCGACTTCTCGACCACGCCGGCCTTGACGCCCAGGTCGATCAGTTCGCCCACCTTGCTGATGCCTTCGCCATACATGATGTCGAATTCCACCTGCCGGAAGGGCGGCGCGACCTTGTTCTTGACCACCTTCACGCGGGTCGAGTTGCCCACCACCTCATCGCGGTCCTTGACGGCGCCGGTGCGGCGGATGTCCAGACGGACCGAGGCATAGAATTTCAGCGCGTTGCCGCCCGTCGTCGTCTCGGGGTTGCCGAACATGACGCCGATCTTCATGCGGATCTGGTTGATGAAGATCACCATGCAGTTCGAGCGGCCGATGCTGGCGGTCAGCTTGCGCATGGCCTGGCTCATCAGACGGGCCTGGCTGCCCATCTGCATGTCGCCCATGTCGCCCTCGATTTCGGATTTGGGCGTCAGCGCCGCGACCGAATCGACCACGACCAGGCTGACCGCGCCCGACCGCACCAGCGTGTCCACGATCTCCAGCGCCTGCTCGCCCGTGTCGGGCTGGCTGATCAGCAGCTCGTCTAGGTTCACGCCCAGCTTCTTGGCATATTGCGGATCCAGCGCATGTTCCGCATCGACGAAGGCGCAGACGCCGCCCTTCTTCTGCTCCTCGGCCACGACATGCAGCGTCAGCGTCGTCTTGCCCGAGCTTTCCGGCCCGAAGATCTCGATGATCCGGCCCTTGGGCAGCCCGCCGATGCCAAGCGCGATGTCCAGACCCAAGGACCCGGTCGAGGTCGCCTCGATCTCGGCCACGGGGCTGTCCTTGCCCAGCTTCATGATCGAGCCCTTGCCGAACTGGCGTTCGATCTGAGCCAATGCGCTGTCCAAGGCCTTCTGCTTGTCCGCGCTGCGTTTGTCCGTCATGTCGAAGATGCTCGCCTGTGCCATGTCATTCCCTATCGTTATTTCACAGCCCTCCGGGCGGGGCAATCTGTTCGACCGACCGGATGTTCTTGCCTTGTTCGCACCTAGATGCGCCATCCCTAACCAGTTTTCAAGGATCTTGTGGTTAATTCCCGATTCGCCTTTCGAAGCATTGCGCCGCAGGGGTTAACAAACCGTTTACACCGCCCGTCCCGCCCCGCTATTGCTGCGCCCCGGACAGGGCGGCGGGATCGAAAGGGGACGGCATGCTGATATTCTGGGACCAGCAGCTGGTGTTTCTGGCCACGCCCAAGGCCGGATCGACCGCGGTCGAGATGGCGCTGGAATCGCTGGCCTCGGCATCGCTGCAGCGGCCCGGCGCGATGAAGCATACCGACATCGCCACCTATCACCGGTTTCTGGGGCCGTGGCTTCAGGCCCAGACCGGCCAGGCCTTCACCACCGTCGCCCTGATGCGCGAGCCGGTGGACTGGCTGCGCAGCTGGTACCGCTTCAAGTTGCGCGACGATGACGACGACCCCGACCACCCGATGCTGGGGGTCAGCTTTGCCGATTTCGCCCGCGACTATGCCGCCCCGGACGGGCCGGACAGGCTGGGCATCGTCAGCCAGGCGGCCTTCCTGTCGCAGGGCGGCGCGCAGGTCGACCGGATCTTCCGCTATGAATCCATGGACCGCTTCGTCGATTTCCTGGAATCCCGGCTGGATTGCGCGATCGAGCTGCCGCGCGCCAACGTCCCGCCCAGTGTCGATGTGCACCTGCCCGAGGATGCCGAGACCCGGCTGCGCCAGGCGATGCGGGCCGACCTGACGCTCTATGACGGGCTGTCGCGCGACGGCTGAGCGCGCGTCACACGGCCAGCACCATCTGGCGTTCGAAACAGCGGTCCGGCGGGCCGAGGCGCATTTGCTCGGAGTTCAATCTGGGCCGACACTTACCCGCCGTCTTTCGGCCGAGTATCGTACACTTCTTGCAATCTTCTCATACCGTTCCATCATGGTGCTGATTTAGTTGGGTCTCGACGTGGTATCTGGAACATGATTCACCATCGGTAAGTAGATGGAGGATGACGATGCGGGGCACGGACGGAACGAGGGGTCCGCTGTTCAGCTATGTCGATCTGGAGGACCGAATCCCTACGCATCACCCGCTGCGGAAGATCTGGCAGGTGGTGAATGACGCCCTGGCGAGCCTGGATGCGGATTTCAGCGCGGTTTACGTCGACTTTGGCCGCCCCTCGATCGCGCCGGAGCGGCTGATCCGGGCCAGTCTGATCCAGATCCTGGTCTCGATCCGGTCCGAGCGTCAGCTGATGGAGCAGATGCGCTACAACCTGCTGTTCCGTTGGTTTGGGGGCCTCGGGATCGACGACGCCGTATGGGTCCCCACCGTCTTCTCCAAGAACCGTGATCGGCTTCTGAACTGCGAGATGTCGCGCAAAGCGATGTCTGCCATTCTGGCGCATCGCGAGGTGGCGCCGCTTTTGTCGGATGATCATTTCGCTGCGCGGTCCTTTGGCTCTTGGTCGATGGCACTTTGGTCCAGGCTTGGGCGTCGATGAAGAGTTTCCGGCCAAAGACCGAGGGCATGCAGGGCGACGATGATCAGGGCGAGCCACCTGCCCCCTGACGCTGCCGCCGATGACCAACCCACCCTGCCAGAGACCGAACCGATGCCCCGCACCAGACCCGGCCACCGCAATGCCGAAGTCGACCTCAGGGGCGAGAAGCGCTCGAATGCGACCCATGCCTCTACGACCGATCCGGACGCGCGGCTCTGCAAGAAAGCGCCTGGCACCGGGGCAGCACTGTGCTTCATCGGTCATGCTGTGATGGAAAACCGCAATGATTTCATCGTCCAGGCGGATCTGATCCGCGCGACTGACCGTGCTGAACGCCAGGCGGCAATGGATATGATCAACCGTCACTCCCCGGGCTCGACCCGGCGGCTGACGCTCGGCGCCGACAAGGGATATGACGCGGCACAGTTCGTCGTCGATCTGCGGCAGGCCTGCATCACCCCACATATCGCACAAAAATCGTGTCATTCAGCAATCGACGGGCGCACCATCAGGCGCAAGGGCTACGCCCTGTCCCTCAGGCACCGCAAACGGATCGAAGAGGCTTTTGGCTGGGCCAAAACCATCGCAGGCGCCGCCCAGACTGCCTAGGTGTTTGATCCCATGGTTTGATGGTGCAATCCTTTCGCAGGAATGGAAGGAAGCATTATGGGACAAGTTCGTCACGGGAGCGCCACGACCACGCACGCTGTCAGAGCTGCAATACAGCGATCGCAAGCTTCGCTCGCGCAGCTGAGCCGGGAGCTCGGCATCAACCCAAAGACTGTCGCGAAGTGGCGCAAGCGCGAGACAGTTGAGGACCGTAAGACTGGGCCGAAGGAGCCACGCTCCACGGTCTTGAGTGAGGCCGAGGAAGCAACAATCGTCGCGTTTCGGCGCCATACGCTGCTGCCGTTGGACGACTGCCTCTACGCTCTTCAGCCCTCTATCCCACATCTGACGCGCTCGGCGCTGCACCGATGCCTGCAGCGGAATGGCATTTCGCGACTGCCGGACGTGGGCGGGGACAAGCCCAAGCGTGCGAAGTTCAAGCGCTACCCGATAGGTTTCTTCCATATCGACATCGCCGAGGTGCAGACGGCCGAAGGCAAGCTCTTCCTCTTCGTAGCCATTGATCGCACCAGCAAATTTGCTGTCGTTCAATTGGCGGAAAAGGCCAACAGGAAAACCGCTTGGGAGTTCCTGGAGCACCTTCTGGACGTCGTGCCCTACCGCATCCACACGATCCTGACCGATAATGGCATCCAGTTCGCAGAGCAGCCTCGAAACCGTAACACTCCTTACTCTCGGCAAATGCGGTTCGACATGATTTGCGAGGCAAACGGGATCGAGCATCGGCTGACCAAGCCCAACCACCCGTGGACGAATGGCCAAGTCGAGCGGATGAACAGGACGATCAAGGACGCGACCGTCAAGCGCTACCACTACGACAGCCACAGCCAGCTGCGCACGCACCTCGCCGATTTCATCGCCGCCTACAATTTCGCACGCAGGCTCAAGACGCTGAGCGGTGTCACACCCTACGAATACATCTGCAAGGTCTGGACTTCAGAGCCAGACAGATTCATCGTCAATCCGATCCACCAGATGCCGGGACTGAACACCTACCGCGGCATCGAGCGCGTAAGAGCGAGCTTCATAATGGCGCTTGCCGCCGGAAATCTCGCCAGACTGCTGAAGCTGCTCGCAGCATGAGCAGAAGACGCGGTCGCAAAGCGGCCAAGGCCCTCACCTAACCCGGTTGCACAAACAAAATCTCCATCAGAACAAAGAACAACGTTCTCAGACAAAGACTAAATCAGCGGCCTGTTAGATCGACAAAAATCACAGCTTCGGTACGGCAGAGCATCATTTAAACGGATTGGCGTTTTCGATACCGCCAAGAAGGTAAGGCCAGCTGGTCTGGCAATCGCCACAGCCTCCGTCGATATCTATCGGTCGCCAGCTATCCGGAAGTGGCACATCAAGTCTGAACCTCGAGCGGCCGGGGCATCCGCATCCGCCGATGCGCGATGCGGTCCAGCAGGGCGGCGTCATGGCTGATCGCCAGGATGGCGATGCCCCGATCGCGGCACAGATCGCCCAGCACGCGCCAGATCGCGGCCTGGGATGCGGGGTCCAGCGAGGCCGTGATCTCGTCCGCGATCAGGATGCGGGGGCGGGCCAGCAGGCCGCGCAGGATCTGCAATCGCTGGCGCTGGCCGCCCGACAGGGTGTGCGGGTGTCGGCCGGGATCCGGCTCGACGCCCAAGGCGCGCGCCAGGGCGGGCTGGGGCGGTCCCGCCTCGGCCAGGATGCGGGCCACGGTCCAGCGCGGGTTCATCGCCGCCGCCGCGTCCTGATGCAGATACTGGACCGGATGGCCCGGCCCTTGGCGCGCGGGCAGGCGCAGGGTTCCCGCGGCCAGCGGATGCAGCCCGGCCAAGGCCCGGCCCAAGGTCGTCTTGCCCGATCCCGAGGGCCCGGCCAGGCCCAGGCATTCGCCCGCCCGCAGGTCCAGGTCGATCCCCCGGGCCAGGATGCGGCCGCCTTGGGCGATGGCGATGCCGCGCGCCTCAAGCATCGCTGAACGCGTTCTGCGGCAGGGCGCGCCACTGGCGGCGGGCGGCGGGCGGCAGGTCCGCGCCGCATCCGGCAAAGGCCGCGGCCGCGCAGGGGGGCGTCAGGCGGCCATCCTCGATCATCGCGACCCGGTCCGCCACCGGCAGGGCCGCGCCCAGGTCATGGGTGATCAGCAGCACCGCCCCGCCCCGCCCCGCATGATCGCGCATCGCCCCCAGAAGCCGCGCCGCAGAGGCCGGGTCCAGCCCCACCGTCGGCTCGTCCGCGACCAGCAGCGCCGGCCCCCCGATCAGCGCCATCGCCATCAGCACCCGCCGGGCCATGCCCCCCGACAGCTGATGCGGATAAAGCCGCGCCACCTCCGGCCCCAGATCCATCGCCGCCAGACGCCCCTCGGTCCCGGCGGGGCGGCCCGCGCGCCGGGCGGCCCACGCGATCTGGGCGCCCACCGTCGCGGTCGGGTCCAGCCAGCCGCTCTGCTGGGGCAGAAAGCCTGTCCGCCCCGCGACCGCGATCCGCCCCGCCACCCGCGCATTCCCCGGCAGCGCGCCGACCACCGCATGGGCCAACAGCGTCTTGCCCGCCCCCGATGCGCCGATCAGCGCCGTGACCCCCCCGCGGGCACCTGCAGGTCCACCCCCGCCAGCACCCACCCCGCGCGCCGCCGCCACAGGCCCGCGGGTTGCAGAAAGCCCACCGACAGGTCCTGCAGGATCAGGCCCATATCCGACCCTCGCGCGGGTTGGTGCGGCGGTGGATCGCATCGGCCAGCCGCTCCAGGCACAGCACCATCAGGACCAGCGCCGCCCCCGGCCCGACCGCCAGCCACCAGCGGCCCGCGCCCAGATGGCGCATCGCCTCGGACAGCATGACGCCGATGGCGGGCTGGGTCGGATCCAGCCCGAAGCCCAGAAAGGTCAGCCCGGCCTCGTGCAGGATCGCATGGGGAAACATCAGCACGAATCCGGTCAGCGCCTGCGGGACCAGATGCGGCAGCAGGTGGTGGCGCGCGATAAACAGGCGCGACCGGCCGAAGGCGCGCGACGCCTCGACATAGGGGGCGGCCTGCAGCTGGCGGATCTCGGCCCGCAGCAGCCGGGCCAGGCGCGGCCAATGGGACAGCGCGATGGCGGTGATCACCGCCCCCGTCCCGCCGCCAAGCGCAAAGCTGATCAGGATCAGCAGCATCAGATGCGGCAAGGCCAGCATCACGTCGGTCAGAAACCCCATGACCGCATCCGCCGCCCGCCCCAGGCTGGAGGTCACCGCGACCGCCACCGCCAGCGCCGTGGACAGCGCCCCCGCGATCAGCCCGATCTGCAGGCTGAGGACCAGCCCATGGACCACCCGCGCCGCCAGATCCCGCCCCATCGGATCGGTCCCGAGCGGATGGGAGGGCCCCGGCCCCAGGTTGCGCGCCCCGAAATCCGCCCGGATCCCCAGATCGCCCAGCATCAGCGCGGCCAGCGGCAAAGCCAGCAGGACCGCCGCCGCGACGGCCGATGTCAGGGCCAGACGCGGGGTCATCGCGCCCTCTGACGCGGGTCCAGCGCCGGGGCCAGCCGGTCGGCGGCCAGGTTTGCGGCGACCACCACCACCGCCGTCAGCATCGCGATGGCCAGCAGCAGGGCCACGTCGCCGCGCATCCCGGCCTCGATCGTGGCGCGGCCGAGGCCGGGCCAGGCAAAGACCTGTTCGGCCAGGATCGCCCCGCCGATGATCTCGCCCAGGGATGCGAACAGCACGGTCACCCCCGGCAGGGCGGCGTTGCGGGCCACATGGCGCCACAGGATATCGCCCGGCCCCGCGCCCTGCAGGCGCGCCAGGGTCACGGGGTCGGATTGCAGGATCTCGATGGCCTTGATGCGGGTATGCAGCGCGATCTGGGCCACGCCGAACAGCGTCAGCGCCGTCAAAGGCAGCGCCAGGTGCCGCAGCCGGTCGGCCAGGCCCGCCTGATCCGACGGCACCCCGATCGGCCCCGCGCAACAGACCGGCGCCCAGCCCAGGCCCACCGCGAAGAGCGCGATCATCACCATGCCCAGCCAGAAGGTCGGCGTCGCCGCCAGCACATAGCACCACAGCCGGATCACCCGGTCCGGCCAGCGGTCCCGCGCCATCGCCGCCACCAGCCCGAGCGCAAAGCCCAGCACCCCCGACAGCGCCCAGGCCAGCCCCGCCAGCAGCGCCGATGCCCCCAGCCTTTCGCCCAGAACCTGCCCCACCGGGGCGGCATAGGTCGTGGACCAGCCCAGATCGCCCCGCAGCACCTGCCCCGCCCATCGCGCGAACCGTTCCGGCGCGGGCCGGTCCAGCCCCCAGCTTTCGGCGATGCGGGCCATCTGTTCGGGACTGGCCTGCGCCATCGCCGGGCCCAGATAGGCCGCGACCGGATCGACGGGGGATGCGCGCATCAGCCCGAAGACCGCCAGCGCCACCGCCGCCAGCACCGCGACCGCATGGGCCAAAGCCCTCATCCGCAGGTCCAGCGCCAATCGGCCAAGGTCGCGGTGACGGGCCAGCCATGGCCATGCGGCTCGATCTGGGTGGCGCCCAGATCCAGGCAGTCATGCGCCAGATAGACATGGTCCAGATTGACCAGCCAGACCCAGGCATTGTCGCCATGCACGCCGTAATGGGCCGCGGCCTCGGCCCAGATCGGGGCGGCGGCCTCCATGCTTTCGGCGGCCTGGGCGCGGGCGAAGACGGCATCGACCTCGGCGCTGGCATAGCCGCCGGGATTCATCCAGCCCGTCCGCGCCACCGCCGAGGAATAGAGCGTATAGAGCTGATAGGGCGAATGGCTGCCGAAGCCGAAGACCACGGGCTCGTCATGCATCACCCGCTGGATCGCGTCCCAGCTGCCGCCCTTGGGGGTGACCTGGATGCCCAGGGGGCGGGCCAGCTCCGCCGTGACCTCGGCCAGGGCCTGCCGCGTCGGATCGCCCGCCGGATAGTTCAGCGCGATGGCCGCCCGCAGCCCGTCGCGGGCGCGGATGCCGTCGGGGCCGGGCAGCCATCCGGCCCGGTCCAGCACCGCCATCGCGGCCTGCGCGTCATGCTCCAACAGGTCGTCCGGCCCGGCCCAAGGCAGGCCGTCGGCGGGGCCGAAGGCGGGGGTGCCATGCCCCTCCAGCGCGACCTCGGCGATCAGCGCGCGATCAAGGCCCAGATTCAGCGCCTGCCGGATCGCCGGGTCCGAGGTGACGGGCGCATCCGCGGGCATCGACAGGCCCCGATTGTCCACCGTCTGCGCGACCACGGGCCGAAAGCCCTGCGGCACCCGCCCGGCCAGTTGCGCGGGCACGGCCACCAGATGCGCCTGCCCAGCCTGCGCCGCCGCCAGCCCGGTATCGGCCCCGGTGAACAGGAAGGTGATCTGCTCGAACTGCGGCATCTGGCCGTGATAGGCCTCGTTGCGGCGCACGATCAGCTGTTCGCCCTCGGACCACGAGACCAGGCTGTAGGGCCCCGATCCCACCGGCGCGCGGCCATATCCGGGGCCATAGCTCGCCTCGGGAACGATGCCCAAGGTGTAAAAGGTCTCGGTGAAGGTGATCCAGGGGCGGTTCAGCGTGATGCGGAGGGTGCGGTCGTCCAGCGCCTCGGCCCGGTCCATCGCGGACAGGTCCAGGCTGTCGGGGACCTGCTTCGCGGTCATGAAGGTGAAGGCCGCATCCCGCGCCGTCAGGGGCGATCCGTCGGAAAACCGCACCCCCTCGCGGAGGGTCACGGTCCAGACCAGCCGGTCCTCGGACAGCTGCCAGTCCTCGGCCAGGTCCGGCTGCGTGGCCAGATCGGCGTCGCGGCGCAGCAGGGTCGACTGGAACAGCGGGTTGCCATAGGTGCCCCAGCCCCGGATCGGGTCGAAGCCGGTCTCGGGCTCGCCGCCGATGGCCAGGACCAGGTCGGGCGCGGCGGCCGCCGGCAGCGGTGCCAGCAGCGCGGTCAGGGCAAGGGCGAGGCGCATCGGGGGACCTTTCCGTATGACAAAGCATCGGATTGCGCATACGGCCGCGCCGGTGGCCAAGGCAAGGCGCGGGGGCTAGAACGGGGCTGTCGGGCATGGCGACTGCCCGTTTTGCAGGCAGGAGGCCCCATGCAGCGCGTGACCATGACCATCGACGACAGCCAGCTGGACGCGCTGGACGCCTATGCCGACCGGCGCGGCTATCCCAGCCGGTCCGAGGCGATGCGCGACATCCTGGCCGGCATGCAGATGGCCGAGACCGACGCCGACCCGGATGCCGCCTGCATCGCGACGCTGAGCTATCTGTTCGATCACGAGGCGCGCGACCTGTCGCGCCGCCTGACGGCCGAGGCGCATCGCCATCACCACCTGGCGCTGTCCACGCTGCATGTCCATGTCAGCCATGACGACTGCCTGGAGGTGGTGGTGCTGCGCGGATCGGTGGCCGAGGTGCGGGCCATGGCCGACGCCATCCTGACGCAGAAGGGCGTCAGGATGGGCCGCCTGCATGTCATGCCCCTGCCGTGACGGGGGCCGGTCAGCCCGCCTTGGCGACGGCGCTTTCGGGCAGTTCCTCGTCGAACAGGCGCTGATAGAACTCGGCCACGGTCTGACGCTCCAGCTCGTCGCATTTGTTCAGGAAGGTCAGGCGGAAGGCATAGCCCACATTGTCGAAGATCCGCGCGTTCTGGGCCCAGGCGATGACCGTGCGCGGGCTCATCACCGTGGACAGGTCGCCCTGCATGAAGGCGGTGCGGGTCAGGTCGGCCAAGGTGACCATCTGGTTGATGATCTTGCGGCCCTTTTCCGTGTTGTATTGCGGCACCTTGGCCAGCACGATGGCGGCCTCGGCATCGTGGCGCAGATAGTTCAGCGTGGCGACCAGCGACCAGCGGTCCATCTGGCCCTGGTTGATCTGCTGGGTGCCGTGGTAAAGGCCGGTCGTGTCGCCCAGGCCCACCGTATTCGCGGTGGCGAACAGGCGGAAATAGGGGTTCGGCGTGATGACCTCGTTCTGATCCAGCAGGGTCAGCTTGCCGTCCGCCTCCAGTACGCGCTGGATGACGAACATCACGTCCGCGCGGCCCGCGTCATATTCGTCGAAGACGATCGCGGTCGGGTTGCGCAAGGCCCAAGGCAGGATGCCCTCGTGGAAGACGGTGACCTGCTTGCCGTCCACCAGCTTGATCGCGTCCTTGCCGATCAGGTCGATCCGGCTGACATGGCTGTCCAGGTTCACCCGTACGCAGGGCCAGTTCAGCCGCGCCGCGATCTGTTCGATATGGGTCGATTTGCCCGTGCCGTGATAGCCCTGCACCATTACCCGGCGGTTATAGGCAAACCCCGCCAGGATCGCCATCGTGGTGTCGGGGTCGAACTTGTAGGTGCTGTCGATGTCGGGCACCCGCTCGGTCCGTTCGGCAAAGCCGCGCACCTTCATGTCGCTGTCCAGACCGAACACCTCGCGCAGGTCGATCTCTTCGGTGGGTTTGGCGTTCATGTCCAGCATCGGTCCGGCCCTTTCCATCACATCGGCGCATTGATCGCCCATTCCCGCAACCGGCGCAAGGCGCGGCAGAGTGCCGCCGGTCCCCCCCGGCCCACGTTGACGCCCCGGGGCCCCGTTCCTAAGGTGGCGCGACCCCGATGACAGGATATTTCCCGGTGACAGACCCCCGCCATACCCAGCTGGAAAAGCTGATATCGCGCATTGCCCTGGGTGACCGCGACGCCTTCGATGCGCTCTATGACGCGACATCGGCCAAGCTGCACGCCGTCTGCATGTCCGTCCTGCGCGACCGCCCCGAGGCCGAGGAGACCCTGCAGGAGGTGTATATCCGCATCTGGCAGGGCGCGGGACGCTATGCCGCGAACGGGCTGTCGCCGATGACCTGGCTGATCACCATCGCGCGCAACCGCGCCATCGACCGGCTGCGCGCCCGCGCCGCCCGCCCCGCCACCGCCCCCGAGGATGCGGCCCTGGACATGGCCTGCCCCGCCCCCGGCCCCGAATCGGAAACCATCCTGGCCCAGCAGCGCCGCATGCTGGACGAATGCCTGAACCGGCTGGCCGAACCCCAGGCCATCGCCGTGCGCGCCGTCTATCTGGAGGGCGCCAGCTATGCCGATCTGGCCGAAAGCGCGGGCATCCCCATCAATACCGCCCGCAGCTGGCTGCGCCGCAGCCTGTTGCGCCTGAAGGACTGCGTCAGCCAATGACCCCTGATACCCCCCTGACCCCGGCCGAGGAAACCGAGGCCCTGGCCGCCGAACAGGCTTTGGGCCTGCTGGAGGGCGACGAGGCCCGCGAGGCCCGCGCCCGCATGGATGCCGACCCGGCCTTCGCCCGCGCCGTCTGCGACTGGCAGGAACGGCTGGCCGCCATGGCCGAGGATCTGACCCCCGTCATGGCCCCCGCCCGCGCGCGTCAGGCCATCCGCGAAAGGCTGGGCCATGCGACCCCGCCGCTGAGCAACGACCCCGCCGCGCCGCGCCCGTGGTGGCGGGGCCCGATCGGCGCGCTGGCCGGGCTGGCCGCCGCCGCGGCCGTTGCGGTCGCCATCTGGCTGCCGGGCACGGGCACGACGCCCGCCCAGCCCGGCTATCAGGCCCGGCTGGAATCCCCCGAGGCCGCGCTTGCGGTCACGGCCCGCGTCACCGACCGCCAGCTGGAGGTCGCCCTGCAGGGCCAGCCCGCGCCCCAAGGCCGCGATTGGGAGATCTGGTGGATCGCTGATGCCGATGCGACGCCGCTGTCGCTCGGGGTGGTGCCGCGTGACGGATCGGCGCGCATCGACCTGCCCCAAGGGCTGGAACCCGGGCCGCAGGTCCAGCTGGCCCTCTCGGACGAACCGACCGGCGGGTCGCCCACGGGCCAGGCGACCGGGCCGGTGCTGGCCATCGCCGCGCTCACGTCCATGTGAAGACGGGTTGATCGGGGAAAGGCGCAACCTTTCCCCACCCCTCCCGTGTTTGAAGGCACCGGGCGCCGACAGGTGCCCCGCTTCAAACCCGGAGGAAGACAATGACCATTCGCTTCACCAAGACCGGCGCCTCGATCCTGGCCGCGACCCTGGCCCTGGGCGCGCCCGCCCTGGCACAGAACACCATGGTCGGCGGAGCCGAGATGCTGCCCGAGCGCAACATCGTCGAGAACGCCGTGAATTCGGCCGATCACACCACGCTGGTCGCGGCGGTCCAGGCCGCGGGCCTGGCCGAGACGCTGTCCGGCCCCGGACCCTTCACCGTCTTCGCCCCCACCAACGCCGCCTTCGACAAGCTGCCCGCCGGCACCGTCGACACCCTGCTGCAGCCCGAGAACCTGGAACAGCTGCAGACCGTCCTGACCTGCCACGTGGTCCCGACCGAGGCCTTCTCGCCCGCCGTCGGCAACATGATCATGTCGGGCGGCGGCTCGGCCGAACTGGAGACCGTGGGCGGCTGCACGCTGACCGCGTCGATCCGCGACACCGACAACGCGCTGCTGATCACGGACGAGAACGGCAACACCGCCACGGTCAACATCCCCGACGTGGACCAGTCGAACGGCGTGATCCACGTCATCGACACGGTCCTGCTGCCGGCCTCGTAAGCCCGGCAGGCCAAGGGGCCGCCTGGTCCCCCCGACATCGCAGCCCCGGCCCGCGCAGTCCCCACTGCGCAGGCCTTTTCGCGTGGGTCCCGTGAACCCGCGCATCGCTGGCGCGTTCAGGCTGGCCCGCAGGGTCTGCGACAGCACGTCGCAGCCGGGCCATGCAGAGGGTGACGGGGATGAGCGGTCTGATCGCGCTTCTTGACGATATCGCCAGCATTTCGAAAGTGGCCGCGGCCTCGATCGACGACGTGGCGGGACAGGCGGCCCGCGCGGGCGCCAAGGCGGCGGGGGCGGTCATCGACGATGCCGCGGTGACGCCGAAATACGTCCAGGGCTTTGACGCCGCGCGCGAGCTGCCCATCGTGTGGAAGATCGCCCGCGGATCGCTGTTCAACAAGCTGGTGATCCTGCTGCCCGTGGCGCTGGCCCTGTCGGCCTTGGCGCCCGGCGCGATCCCGCCGCTGCTGATGCTGGGGGGCGCCTATCTGTGCTATGAGGGCGCGCATAAGGTGGCCCATCTGTTCCATCCCAGTGCCGATCACGACAGCCCCGCCCATACCCATCCCGGAACCAACGGCGCCGCGCTGGAGGAGGAGCGCGTCGCGGGCGCCATCAAGACCGACTTCATCCTCTCGGCCGAAATCATGACCATCGCGCTCTCCACCATCCCGGTGGGCGACAGCCTGATGGCCAAGGCGGTGATCCTGGCATTGGTGGCGGTGGCGATCACGGCGGCCGTCTATGGCTTCGTCGCGCTGGTGGTGAAGGCCGACGATGTCGGCGTGCATCTGGCCACGCGCCGCCGGGGCGCGGTGGCGGCCTTCGGGCGCGGCATCGTCAAGGTCATGCCGGGATTCATGCGGGTGCTGACCGTGGTGGGCACGGCCGCGATGATCTGGGTCGGTGGCCAGATCATCGTCCACGGGCTGCATGATCTGGGCTGGCACGAACCCTATGCGACGATCCACCGCTGGTCCGATGCCGCAGCCCTGGCCCTGCCCGCCGCGGGGGGTGCCGCAGCTTGGGCGGTGACGGCGTTTCTGGACGGAATCATCGGCCTGGCCGTGGGGCTGGCGCTGCTGCCGATCGCAAACAGGGTGATTTCGCCGCTGATCGAAACGCTGCGCCGGCCCATCGCGCGGATGCGGAAAAAACCGAACATCCACGAAAATCGTTGACCGATCCCCTCCGCCGTCACATGACTGTCACATGAGCGTTGCGAAGCCGTCATGACACCCCGCTAGGCGGGTCCGGCATCGCAACTCCATGAGGGGAGGGACAACAATGAACCGACTGAGCACCGCATCCGTGGTGGCCCTGCTGGCATCGCTTGGCACCGCACAGGCCCAGACCAGCATCGAATGGTGGCACGCCATGGGCGGCGAACTGGGCGCCAAGCTGGAGGAAGTCGCGCAGGGCTTCAACGACAGCCAGGACGACTATCGCGTCATGCCGTCCTACAAGGGCACCTATCCGGAAACCATGACGGCCGCGATCGCCGCCTTCCGGGCCAACCAGCAGCCCGCCATCGTGCAGGTCTTCGAGGTCGGCACCGGCACGATGATGGCCGCCGAGGGCGCCATCGTCCCGGTCCACCAGCTGATGGAGGAGCACGGCCAGGATTTTGACGCCGACGCCTTCCTGCCCTCGGTCGTGGGCTATTACACCGATACGGACGGCAACATGCTGTCCATGCCGTTCAACAGCTCGACCCCGATCCTCTATTACAACAAATCCGTCTTCGAGACGGCGGGCCTCGACCCCGAACAGCCGCCCCGGACCTGGGCCGAGCTGGAGCAGTTCAGCCGCCAGATCATGGAATCGGGCGCGGCCAGCTGCGGCTTCACCACGCAATGGGTCAGCTGGATCCAGACCGAGAACCTGTCCGCGTGGCACAACCAGCCCATCGGCACGCTGGAGAACGGCTTCGGCGGGACCGAGGCGCGGCTGTCGCTGAACGGCCCCGTCCAGGTCAAGCACTGGGGCAACCTGAAGTCCTGGGCCGATGAGGGTCTGTTCAAATATGGCGGCCCGGTCGGCGCGGATGGCGCGGCGCCGATGTTCTATTCGCAGGAATGCGCGATGATGATGGGCAGCTCGGCCAGCCGGGCGGGCGTGATCGCCAATGCATCGGCCTTCGATCTGGGCTTCGGCATGCTGCCCTATTACGACGATGTCGAGGGCGCGCCCCAGAACAGCATCATCGGCGGCGCGACCCTGTGGGTGCTGTCGGGCAAGTCGGACGAGGAATATGCGGCCGCCGCCGCCTTCTTCGACTATCTGACCCAGCCTGAGGTCCAGGCGGATTGGGCGTCGGCCACCGGCTATCTGCCGATCACCGAGGCCGCGCGCGAGGCGATGGCCGATTACTACGCCGAGAACCCCGGCGCGGATACCGGCATCAACCAGATCACGCTGAACGATCCGACCGAGAATTCCAAGGGCCTGCGCTTCGGCAATTACGTGCAGATCCGCGGCATCATCGACGAGGAGTTCGAGCAGCTGCTGGCCGGATCCAAGGACGCCCAGGGCGCGCTGGATTCGGTCGTCGCCCGCGGTGACGACCTGCTGGAACAGTTCCAGGCCCAGTAACCGTCCCCCAGGATCCGACCGGGGCCGCGCGGACCGCACGGCCCCGGTCTTCCCATTCCCGAAGGCCCGCCGATGAAGCGCACCATCTTTCGAAACCAGCTGCTGCCTTGGCTGCTGCTGGCCCCCCAGCTGATCATCACCTTCATCTTCTTCCTGTGGCCCGCAGCCCAGGCCCTGCGCCAGAGCTTTCTGCGCCAGGACGCCTTCGGCATCCGCACCACCTTCGTGGGCCTGGACAACTTCCGCAGGCTGTGGAACAGCCCGGAATACCTCAATTCGCTGCAGGTGACGGCGGTCTTCGCCATATCGGTCACGGTGCTGTCGATGGGGGTCGCGCTGCTGCTGGCGATCGCCGTGGACCGGATGATCCGGTCGACCCGGGTCTATACCACGCTGCTGGTCTGGCCCTATGCGGTGGCGCCCGCGGTGGCGGGCATCCTGTGGTGGTTCATCTTCAACCCGACCATCGGCATCATGCCCTATCTGCTGGGCCAGCTGGGCTATAACTGGAACCATATCAGCAACAAGGGCGACGCCATGACGCTGGTGGTGATCGCCAGCGCCTGGAAGCAGATCAGCTACAACTTCCTGTTCTTCCTGGCGGGGCTGCAGGCCATCCCGGCATCCCTGCGCGAGGCCGCGGCCATCGACGGGGCGGGCCCGGTGCGGCGCTTCTTTGACATCACCTTTCCGCTGCTGTCGCCGACGACCTTCTTTCTGCTGGTCGTGAACATCGTCTATGCGATGTTCGACACCTTCGCGGTGATCGACGCCACCACCCAGGGCGGCCCGGCCCAGGCCACGAACATCATGGTCTACAAGGTCTATTTCGACGGCTTCGTGGGCCAGAACCTGGGCAGTTCCGCCGCGCAGTCGGTCATCCTGATGGGCCTGGTCGCCATGCTGACCGTGATCCAGTTCCGCTATGTCGAGAAGAAGGTCGCCTATTGATGATCGAGAACCGCCCCTTCCTGAACCTCGCGGCGCATCTGGTCCTGATCCTGGGCGTCTGCGTCGTGGCCTTGCCGGTCTGGGTGGCCTTCGTGGCCTCGACCCATGGGCCCACCGCCTTCATGTCGGGCACGATCCCGATGTGGCCCGGCCCCGACCTGGTCGAAAATTACAGCCGCATGCTGGGCCGCGGCGTGTCCACCAGCGGCACGCCCCCGGTCGGCACGATGATGATGAACAGCCTGATCATGGCGCTGCTGATCGCGGTGGGCAAGATCGTGATCTCGGTCCTGTCGGCCTTCGCGGTGGTCTATTTCCGCTTTCCCTTCCGGGGTCTGGCCTTCTGGTGCATCTTCGTGACGCTGATGCTGCCGGTCGAGGTGCGGATCGTGCCGACCTTCCAGGTCGTGGCCGATCTGGGCATGCTGAACAGCTATGCGGGCCTGTCGATCCCGCTGATCGCGTCCGCCACGGCCACGTTCCTCTTCCGCCAGGTCTTCCTGACCATCCCGGACGAGCTGACCGAGGCCGCCCGCATCGATGGCGCCGGCCCGATGAAGTTCTTTCGCGACATCCTGCTGCCCCTGTCGCGCACGAATATCGCGGCGCTGTTCGTGATCCTGTTCATCTATGGCTGGAACCAGTATCTGTGGCCGCTGCTGATCACCACCAGCGCGGATTATTACACCATCGTGGCGGGCATCAAGCGCATGGCGGATGCCGTGGACGGCATCCCGCAATGGCACCTGGTCATGGCGACGGCGATGATGGCGATGATCCCCCCCGTGGCGGTGGTCATCGGCATGCAGCGCCTGTTCGTCAAGGGCCTGGTCGAGACGGAGAAATAAGATGGCATCCATCACCCTGAAGAACCTCGGCAAGATCTATGCCGGCGGGGCCCGCGCCGTGGGCGACGTGAACATCGACATCGCGGATGGCGAATTCATCGTTCTGGTCGGCCCCTCGGGCTGCGGGAAATCCACGCTGCTGCGCATGGTCGCCGGGCTGGAAAGCATCTCGGAGGGCGAGGTCCGCATCGGCGACCGCGTCGTCAACGAGGTCGAGCCCGCCGACCGCGACATCGCGATGGTGTTCCAGAACTATGCGCTCTATCCGCATATGTCGGTGCGCCAGAACCTGGCCTATGGGCTGAAGAACCGCGGCACCCCCAAGGCCGAGATCGAGCGTCGGGTCAAGATCGCCTCGGACATCCTGCAGATCGGCGCCTTCCTGGACCGCAAGCCCCGCGCCCTGTCGGGCGGCCAGCGCCAGCGCGTCGCCATGGGGCGCGCCATCGTGCGCGAACCGGCCGCGTTCCTCTTTGACGAACCGCTGTCGAACCTGGACGCGAAACTGCGCGTCGCCATGCGGCTGGAGATCAAGCAGCTGCAGAAGCGCCTGCGCACCACCTCGCTCTATGTCACCCATGACCAGCTGGAGGCGATGACCCTGGCCGACCGGCTGGTGGTGCTGAATGGCGGGCGGATCGAACAGATCGGCACGCCCCTGGAGGTCTATCGCCGCCCGGCATCGACCTTCGTGGCCAGCTTCATCGGCAGCCCGGCGATGAACCTGATCGCGGGCGCGGCCCTGCCCCATCTGCCCGGCACGGGTCATGCGGGCATGGTCGGCATCCGCCCCGAGGACCTGACCGTCACCCCCGACGGCCCCATCGTGATGCGCGTCACCGCCGTCGAGGAGCTGGGCGCCCAACGCCTGGTCCATGGCCAGACCGCGGATCAGCCGATGACGATCACCCTGCCCTCGGACGCGCCGCTCTCGGACGAGCTGCGGCTGGGCTGCCGCCCGCAGGCGCTGCATCTCTTTGATGCGCGGACCGGGCAGCGCCTGGACTGAAACGTGAACGCCCGCCCCTTGCCGGGCGGGCGCTCTCTGCTACCTTGGGGCGATCCCTGATCGGAAAGGTCGCCCCCGATGTGCATGTCCCTGTCCTGTTCCCGCCACAATCCGCTAGCCTGCATCGTGCCGCCCTACATGCTGCGGGTGCTGGCGCTGCGCGGCGATCCGGCCACCGCGCAGATGGCGCGCGGCCTGCTGGCCGATGACGCGCTGCTGCGCCGGGACCGGGCCGCCCAGACCAGCCCCGCATCCGAGCTGCACGCCGTCCTGCCGCCGGTCGATCCCGACATCTGCTGCCCCGACCGCCGCATCCATGACGGCGAATTCCGCGCCGCCCTGCCCGGCCGCCTGGTCCGGGCCGAGGGCGACGCGCCCTCGGGCATCCCCGATGCCGACATGGCCTATGACAGCGCGGGCCAGGTCTTTTCGCTGTTCGCCGAGGAATATGGCCGCAATTCGCTGGACGGGCGGGGCATGCCGCTGATCGCCACGGTCCAGCATCGCCGCAACTATGCCAATGCCTTCTGGGACGGGCGCCAGATGGCCTATGGCACGGGCGACGGCACGATCTTCCGCACCTTTCTGGAACTGTCGGTGATCGGGCATGAAATGGCCCATGGCGTGATCCAGCATTCCGGCGGGCTGATCTATGAAAACCAGTCCGGGGCGCTGAACGAACATGTGGCCGACGTCTTCGGCGCCCTGTCCCAGCAGCGGGTGCTGGGCCAGCAGGTCCACGAGGCCGATTGGCTGATCGGGCGCGGCATCCTGGGGCCGGGGGTGAACGGGCGCGCGCTGCGCAGCATGAAGGCGCCCGGCACCGCCTATTCCGACGACCTGCTGGGCCAGGACCCCCAGCCCTGGCACATGGACCATTTCGTCACCACGACCGATGACAATGGCGGGGTTCACATCAATTCGGGCATCCCGAACCACGCCTTCTATCTGTTCTGCAGCTATCTGGGCGGGCGGTCCTGGGATCTGCCGGGCCAGATCTGGTATCGGACGCTGCAGCGGATCAACAACCCCATGGCCAGTTTCTCCGATTGGGCGGATGCCACGCTGCGATCGGCGGCGGACCTGTCGGGTTCGGGCAGCCAGCCCCAGCAGATGCTGCGCCGGGCGTGGAAGCTTGTGGGAATCGCGGTCTGATCCTATCCTTCCCCGCATGACGGCGGAGGGCCCATGATCATCGAGATCCGCAGCCAAGGCGGCTTTGCCGGGATCGGCCTGCCCGATCTCCGGCGGATCGACACCGACAACCAGCCGCCGCCCCGGCGCGAGGCGCTGTGCCGCGCCTTCCGCCCCGAGAACCTGGCCCATCTGGCCCGCAGCCCCTGCCCGCGCGGGCCGGACGGGATGCGCTATGCGATCACCGTCACCACCGCCGCCGCCCACAGCTTCACCCTGTCCGAGGCGCAGATCCCGCCCGAGATGCTGGACCTGATCGACGCCGCGGAATGACGACACGGGTGGCCCCGGGTCACCTGTCGCCATGGCGATCGTTCGGGTTTTGGCTGCGTCCACCGTCCTTGGCTGAGGTCCGCCCCCCCGGAGAGGACGGTGCGGGGCCTCAGGCGACGCGGTCGGGCAGCGCGCGCCCCGCCGCGAAGGCGCGCAGGTTCTCCAGCGCGCGCAGGCCCATCCGGGTGCGTGTCTCGTCCGTGGCCGTGCCCAGATGCGGCAGCAGCGTGGCGTTCGGCGCATCCAGCAGCGCCTGCGGGACATGCGGCTCGCGCGCATAGACGTCGAGGCCCGCCCCCGCGATCCCGCCTTGGACCAGCGCCCGGATCAGCGCGTCCTCGTCCACCACGTCGCCGCGGGCGATGTTGACCAGCACCCCGGCGGGCCCCAAGGCGCGCAGCTGCGCCGCCCCGATCAGCCCGCGCGTCGCCGCGCCCCCCGGCACCGCGATCACCGCCACGTCGGCGGCTTCCAGCATCGCGTCCAGATCGGCGATCTGACGCGCGGGCACGCCAGGATCCGCGACCGGGCTGCGGTTGAAGAACACCACCCGCATCCCGAAGCCCAGATGGCAGCGCCGCGCGATGGCCTGACCGATCCGGCCCATGCCGACGACGCCCAAGGTGCGGCCCGACATCTCGGATCCCAGCAGCTGGGTCGGGTTCCAGCCGGTCCATTGCCCGCCGCGCAGCATCCGCTCGCCCTCGGATGCGCGGCGCAGGGTCATCAGCATCAGCGTCACCGCGATGTCGGCGGTGGCATCGGTCACCACATCGGGCGTGTTCGTCACCGCGATGCCTGCCGCGCGCGCCGCCTCGATGTCGATATGGTTGAAGCCCGCGCCGAAATTGACCAGCAGCCGACAGCGCAGCGGCCCGGCAAAGGCCCCGGCCGAAAACGCATCCCCCAAGGTCGGCATCACCGCGTCGAAATCGCGCATCGCGGCGGCGGCCCCGGCCTCGGTCAGGGGGGTGTTGTCGCGGAAGGTCGCGTCGAATTCGGCCGCGATCGCCCGGGTCGCGCGATCGGTCATGGGGCGGGTGACCAGCAGCCTCAAAACAGCCGGCCTCCGTTCGGGACGGGCTGGTCGGGGCGGATCAGCACGACCTCGCCATCAGGGTCGGGCAGGCCCAGGACCAGCACCTCGGATCGGACCGGGCCGATCTGGCGGGGCGGAAAGTTCACCACGCACAGGACCTGCCGACCGATCAGCGCGTCGGGGTCGTAATGCCGGGTGATCTGGGCCGATGACCGCCGTTCGCCCAGATCGCCCAGGTCCAGCCACAGCTTGAAGGCGGGCTTGCGCGCCTCGGGAAAGGGTTCGGCGCGGGTGATCGTGCCCACGCGGATATCGACCTTGAGGAAATCGTCGAAGGAGATCATCCGCGCCCCAGCGCGCGCCCGCGTTCGGTGGCGGCGGCGACCGTGCGCGCCATCAGCGGCGGCAGGCCGTGATCGGCATCCATCAGCACCGCCAGCCCCGCCGCCGTGGTGCCGTTGGGCGAGGTCACGTTGCGGCGCAGCACCGCCGGATCCTCGTCGGCATGCACGGCCAGCGCGCCCGCCCCGGCCACGGTGGCGCGCGCCAGATCCAGCGCCAGCGCGGGCGACAGGCCCTGCGCCTCGCCCGCGGCGGCCATCGCCTCGATCAGGTGAAAGACATAGGCCGGGCCGCTGCCCGACAGGCCGGTGACGGCATCCATCTGATCCTCGGATTCCAGCCGCACGACGCGGCCCACGGCGCGCATCAAGGCCTCGGCCAGGTCCAGATGGGCGGGCGTGGCGGCACCGTTGCCGATCATCGCCGAGATCCCTTGGCCGATCGCCGCGGGGGTGTTGGGCATGACGCGGATGACCGGCGCGCCGGGAAAGGCCGCCTCGAAGGTGGCGATGGTCGTGCCCGCCGCGACCGAGATCACCAGGCTGTCCGACAGGTCCGGCATCGCGGTCAGCGCATCGCCCATCATCTGCGGCTTGACGGCCAGCACCAGGACCGCCGGATCGGCGGGCAGATAGGCATTCACCCGCAGCCCGCGATCCTGCCATTCGGGCGCCAGGTTCGGGTCGATCACCGTGACCGCCCCCGCATCCAGCCCCCGGTCCAGCCAGCCGGTCAGCATCGCCCCGCCCATGCGCCCGCAGCCCACCAGCACCAGCCCGCGGCGGTTGATGTCGTCGAAATCACCCATGCCAACCCCCGTCATGCCAGCCCCCGTCATGCCCGGCCGAAGGTTTCGCCCAGGGCGATTTCCAGCGCGGCCGAGGGCGCCGTGTCGCCCCACAGGACCAGCTGGAAGGCGGGATAGAACCGCTCGCATCCCGCGACGGCGGTGCCAATCATGCGGTCCACCTGTTCGGGCAGCGCGATCGCGTCGCCCGCCAGAACCAGGCCATAGCGCCAGACCATCAGCTTCTGCGCGCCCCAATGGGTGAAGCCGCCATCCCAGACCTGGTCATTGGCCAGGTTGATCGCCTCCCACAGCTGGGGCAGGCGGGGCTGGGGCGGGTCCATGTCGAAGGTGCAGACCAGCCGCAGCACCTCGTCGCGCGGCGACCAGGCCAGCGTCAGCGAATAGCTGCGCCACTGGCCCTCGACCACCATGGCGATCTGATCCTCGGCCAGGCGGTCGAAATCCCAATCGTGATGGGTGGCCACGGCCTCGACGATGTCGATGGGATGGATGTCGTCGCTGGCGATGAAATGGTCGGTCTGTGCCATGCCTGCCTCGTGTCTTGCGGGGCGCGGGATGATCCCCCAGCCCTTGGTGACCGCACTAGACCGGGGGTTCGGCCCCCGTGCCTCTTACCACATATCGTGGTGGCAATCGCCGGGGGTGTAAACCCGAAAAAGCCCCGCGCCGCGTCTTGTCCACAAGTTCCTGCCATTGCCCCGCCGGGTGCCAAGCCCTAGTCAGGGCATCGGGATTGGACCGCAGGGGGCATCATGGCGCGCGATCACGGTGGCGATCTGGACCGGGCCGAGGCCGCCTATGGCCCGGGCGACTGGATCGACCTGTCGACCGGCATCAACCGCAGGCCCTGGCCCGTCGCCGCCCTGCCCGACCGGATCTGGCGGGCCCTGCCGACCGCGCGGGCCGAATCGGCGCTGATCGCGGTGGCGGCCGACTGGTTCGGCTGTCCGCCCGACCGGGTGCTGCCCATGGCGGGGGCCTCGGCCGCGATCCAGATCCTGCCGCGGCTCGGGGCCCCGGGGAATGCCGCGGTGCTGACCCCCAGCTATAACGAACATGCCGCCAGCCTGACCGAGGCGGGATGGCGGGTGACCCCCGCCCCCGACCCGGATGCGATGGAGGGCGCGGATCTGGCCGTCATCGTCAACCCCAACAATCCCGACGGGCGGGAATGGCATCCCGACCGGCTGCGGGCGCTGGCCTCGCAGGTGGGCATGCTGGTCGTGGATGAGAGCTTTGCCGATCCGCGGCCCGACCTGTCGCTGGCGGGGGCGATTCCCGACAACGCGGTGATCCTGCGCAGCTTCGGCAAGTTCTGGGGGCTGGCCGGGCTGAGGCTGGGCTTTGCCTTGGCCCATCCCCCGCGGCTGGAGGCGATGCGCCGCGCGGCGGGGCCTTGGGCGGTCAGCGGCCCGGCGCTGCATGTGGGGCGGCTGGCCATGGCCGACCGCGCTTGGGCCGATGACGCGGTGATGTGGCATGCCGAGGCCGCGCCCCTGCTGGACCGGATCGCCCATGGCGCGGGCTGGGACGCGGTGGGGGGCACGCATCTGTTCCGGCTCTATCAGACCGGGGATGCAGCGGCGGCGCAGGACCGGCTGGCGCGCGGGCATGTCTGGTCGCGCCGGTTTCCGTACTCGCCCGGCTGGCTGAGGCTGGGCATCCCCGGATCGCGCGCGGAATTCGACCGGCTGCGCGCGATCCTGGGCGGTTGAGCACTGGCGCCCCGCGCGCCTGACCGCCATGATGGGCGCGACCCATACGGACCCGCCATGCGCCTTTCACCCCTTGCCCTGATGATCGCGGCGCTTGCCGCCCCCGCCATTGCCGATGCGCCGCTGATCGTGCTGGACCGGGGCCAGCTGCCCTTCGACCTGGGGCCGGGCCATCCGGCCAACAATCCCGCCCGGCCCGCCAATTCCCCCAATGCGGCGTGGAATTCATCGGGCAACACCGCCAATTCCGCGGCCGCGCCGGGCAACCGCCCCACCGACCGGGTGAACGAAAGCCGGGTGATCTTCACCGCCGATGGCAGCGTGCTGGGATATTACGCGCCCAATGCGGGCGGCGTGCTGAACCTGTTCGACCTGTCGGGGCGGCGCATCGCCTATCGCCCCGCCCGCGGTACCCAGAGCCTGTTCACCACCCAGGGCGCCTGGTGCGGCACGGTGGACGGGCTGCGCGACGGCAGCTTCGTGCTGGCCGTCACGCCTGAATGTGCGCGCCGATTCCGCCGCTGACGCGCGGCTGTCACATTTCCCGCCTAGACCGCCCCCAAAACCCCGCCCCCAGACCCCGCCCGGAGAGCGCGATGAACGACTACAAGGACTGGCTGGAAGCCGAACTTCAGGAAACCCTGGACGAGGATATCGAGATCGAGCTGGAGGATGCCGCCCTCTCGGAGGAGATTCGGCGCATCTATCGCAGCCAGCATCCCGACCAGATGGACCGCAAGCTCTATTTCCGCGAATTGCTGCGCCTGCAATCGGAACTGATCCGGCTGCAGGATTGGGTCAGCCATCACAAGGAACGCGTCGTCGTGCTGTTCGAGGGCCGCGACAGCGCCGGCAAGGGCGGCGCCATCAAGCGCATCACGCAGCGCCTGAACCCGCGCGTCGCCCGCGTCGTGGCCCTGCCCGCGCCGTCCGACCGCGAAAAGACGCAGTGGTATTTCCAGCGCTATGTCCCCCACCTGCCCGCGGGCGGCGAGATCGTGCTGTTCGACCGCAGCTGGTACAACCGCGCGGGCGTCGAACGGGTCATGGGATTCGCGACCGAGGATCAGGTCGAACAGTTCTTTCAGGACGTGCCGGAATTCGAGCGGATGCTGGTGCGGTCCGGCATCCGGCTGGTGAAATACTGGTTCTCGATCACCGACGAGGAACAGCAGATGCGCTTTCAGATGCGCATCCACGACCCTCTGAAGCAGTGGAAGCTGTCGCCCATGGACCTGCAATCCCGCATCCGGTGGGAGGCCTATACCAAGGCCAAGGAGGACATGTTCGAACGCACCAACATCCCCGAGGCGCCGTGGTACATCGTGCCCGGCAACGACAAGAAGCGCGCGCGGCTGAACTGCATCGACCACCTGCTGGGCATGATCCCCTATGGCGACGTGCCCCATGACCAGATCACCCTGCCGGACCGGGTCTTCAACCCCGATTACGAACGCGAGGTCCTGCCGCGCGAGCTTTACGTTCCGCAGAAATACTGACAGCCTGCGCCCGGAAACCGATGAGGCGGGCATGCTGGATTTCTTCGTCTATGACGTCTTCACGGAGCGGTCCTTCGCGGGCAACCCGCTGGCCGTGGTGACCGGGGCCGACGGGCTGGACGGCGCGCGGATGCAGGCCATCGCCGCCCAGTTCAACCTGTCCGAGACGATCTTCGTGCTGCCCCCGGACGACCCCGCCCACCGCGCCCGGGTCCGCATCTTCCTGCCCCGGGCCGAGATCCCCTTTGCCGGCCACCCGACCATCGGCTGCGCGCTGCATCTGTGCCCCGGCGACGGCGATCTGGTGCTGGAGGAGGCCGCAGGCCCCGTCCCGGTCCGCATCCGCGACGGGCTGGCGGAATTCGCGGCCCCCCGCCTGCCCGGCCCCACCGCGCCGGTCGGCCCCGAACTGGCCGCCGCCGCCTTGGGGCTGGAGGTCGCCGATCTGGGCCATGGCGCGCACCGGCCCTGCACCGCCGGGGCCGATCCGGGCTTCGTGATGATCCCCCTGCGCGACACCGCCGCCCTGGCCCGCGCCCGGCCCACCGGCACCGCCTTCGAGGCGCTGACCCGCGCCGTCCCCAAGGTCTATTGTCACGCCCCGGACGGCGCGGGCACCCTGCGCGCGCGCATGTTCGCCCCCGCCAACGGCATCGCCGAGGACCCGGCCACCGGCTCCGCCGCCGTCGCCTTGGCCGCGCCACTGCTGGAGGCCGGGGCCCTGCCCGAGGGCGAGACCCGCCTGACCATCCGCCAAGGGATCGAGATGGGCCGCCCCTCGACCATGGGCCTGCGCATCGCGGTCCGTGGCGGGGCGCTGTCATCCGTGCGCGTGTCGGGGCGCGCCGTCCTGACCGCCCAAGGCCGCATCGCCATTCCGGAGGGATCATGACCAAGGCCTATTGGATCGCCCATGTAACGGTGGACGACCCCGCCACCTATGACGCCTATCGCCGCGCCAATGCCGAACCCTTCGCCCGGTTCGGCGCCCGCTTTCTGGTCCGCGGCGGGCCGCAGCAGGTGGTCGAGGGCCAGGCCCGCCCCCGCAGCATGGTGATCGAGTTTCCGTCCCTGCAGGCCGCGACCGACTGCTATCACAGCGCCGAATACCAGGCGGCCAAGGCGCTGCGCGACCCGGTCTCTGCCGCAGATGTGATGATCGTGGAGGGGTGGGACGGCTAGACCGGACCCGCATCAGGAGGCATGTTCCGACGATGTTCATGGATCTGATCAACCGGCTGATGGGCGATGCGCCCCAGACCCTGCCGCCCGCCGATGCCGATCTGGCCATCGCCGCGCTGCTAGTGCGGGTGGCGCGCGCCGATGATCACTACAACGATGCCGAACGCGCCCATATCGACCGGGTCCTGGCCTGCCGCGAGGGCCTGACCCCGGAGGCCGCCGCCGCCCGCCGCCTCGAGGCCGAGCAGCTGGAGGTCGAGGCCACCGACACGGTGCGCTTCACCCGCCAGATCAAGGACCGCATCGCGCTGGAGGATCGCTGCGCCGTCCTCGCCGCCATGTGGGAGATCGCCTATGCCGACAATGCCCGCAGCGCCGACGAGGACAGCCTGATCCGCCTGGTCGCGGGGCTTCTGGGCATTCCCGACCAGCGTTCCGCCCAGATCCGCCGGCAGGTCCGCGCGCGGATGGCCGGTGACCAGACGGACGCTTAGAACCCCAGCCTGTCACGCAGTCCGAACCAAGCCATGCCCAGCACAAGCAACGGCTTGCGCAGCGCGGCACCGCCCGGAAAGGGGCGCGTCGGAACCGCCGCCATCGTGTCGAATCGTTCGGCCTGACCGGCCACCGCCTCGGCCATCAGCCGGCCTGCCAGATGCGCCATCGCCACCCCATGGCCTGAATAGCCGCTGGCCGACAGGCAGTTCGGCGCGACCCGCGCCAGCAGCGGCATCCGGTTCATCGTGATGGCCAGCGTGCCGCCCCAGGCATGGGTCAGGGGCACATCGCGCAGCTGCGGATAGACCGACAGCAGATGCGGGCGCACGACCGCGGCGATGTCGCGCGGAAAGCGGTAGGTCACCGTCTCGCCCCCGCCGAAGACCAGCCGGCAGTGATCGTCCAGCCGCCAGTAGTTCACCACGAATTTTGTATCCGCCACGGCGATGCGGTCCGGCAGGATCTCCGGGTGGTCGTCCAAGGGCGGGGTCGCGACGATGTAGTTGTTGATCGGCATCACCCGCGCGGCCACATGCCCGTCCAGATCGCCCAGATAGCCGTTGCAGGCCAGGATGACGTGATCGGCGCGCAGCAGGCCCTGATCGGTGCGGATGGTGCTGGGCGCGCCATGGTCGATCGCCGTCACCTGCGCGCGTTCATGGATGACGGCGCCCGCCGCCTCGGCCAGGCGCGCGACGCCCAGGGCCAGGGCCAGCGGCTGGACATGGCCCGCGCCCTGATCCAGATCGCCGCCCGCATAATTTCCGCCGCCAATCGCCGCGGCCAGCGCGTCGCGGTCCAGCGGGCGGACCTGATCGTAATCGTAATGCCGGGCCAGATGGTCGGCCATGTGGCGGGCGTGATCGACCTCGGACCGGGTGCGGCAGGCATGGGCGATGCCCGCGCCCACGGGCACGCCCGCCTCGGCGGCCAGATCGCGGGTCAGGGCCTTGGCCTCCTCGGCCAGGTCCCACAGCGCGCGGGCCCGGTCGCGGCCCAGATGCGCCTCCAGCCAGTCGACCTCCTGCCGCTGGCCGGAGCCGATCTGGCCGCCATTGCGCCCCGAGGCGCCAAAGCCCACCCGCTGCGCCTCGAGGACCGTCACCCGAAAGCCGCGCCGCGCCAGATGCAGCGCCGCCGAGAGGCCCGTATAGCCCGCTCCGATCACCGCCACATCCGTCCGCGCCTCGCCCCGCAGGGGAGGGCGTTCGGCCCGGGGCCCGCAATCGTCGGCATAGAGGCTGGGGGGATAGGCGCCGGGCCGGTCGTTCAGATGCAGCAGGTTCATACGTTCAGCAGCAGATGTTCGCGTTCCCACGGGCTGATGACCTGCAGGAACTCCTTGTATTCATTGCGCTTGACGGATTCGTAGACGGCGGTGAATTCGTGGCCCAGAACGCCGCGCATGGCCTCGTTCTCGATCATCAGGTCCAGCGCGTCGCCCAGGTTGTAGGGCAGCTCGTCCTGGGACATGTAGGCGTCGCCCAGGCATTCGGCGCGGGGGTTTTCCGCCTCCAGCAGGCCCAGATAGCCGCAGGCCAGCGACGCCGCGATGCCCAGATAGGGGTTGCAATCCATCCCGGCCAGCCGGTTCTCGATCCGCCGCGCCTCGGGGCCCGAGATCGGCACCCGCAGGCCGGTGGTGCGGTTGTCGCGGCCCCATTCCAGATTGATGGGCGCGGCGAAATCCGGGACATAGCGGCGATAGCTGTTCACATAGGGCGCCAGCAGCGCGATGGCCGCGGGCAGATGCCGCTGCATCCCGGCGACGAAATGCAGGAATTCCGGGGTCTCGCGGCCCTTGGCGTCGGAAAAGATGTTCTGCCCCGTGGCCAGATCCGTCACCGAATGGTGGATATGCATGGCGCTGCCCGGCTCGCCCTCGATGGGCTTGGCCATGAAGGTCGCGAAACAGTCATGGCGCAGCGCCGCCTCGCGGATCAGGCGCTTGAAATAGAAGATCTCGTCGGCCAGGGCCACCGGATCGCCGTGGTTCAGGTTGATTTCGACCTGACCCGCGCCGCCCTCCTGCAGGATGCCGTCGATCTCGAAGCCCTGCGCCTCGGCGAAATCATAGATGTCGTCGATGACCTTGCCGTATTCATCCACCGCCGACATGGAATAGGCCTGTTTCGCCGCAGCCCTGCGCCCCGTCCGGCCCATGGGCGGGATGATCGGCTGGTTCGGGTCGATGTTGCGGGCGACCAGGAAGAACTCCATCTCCGGGGCCACGACCGGGTTCCAGCCCTTGTCGCGGTACATCTGGACGACGCGCTTCAGCACGTTGCGGGGCGCGATGGGCATGGGATTGCCCTGTTGGTCCTGCGCGTCATGGATGACCTGGATCGTCCAGTCGGCGGTCCAAGGCGCGGCGGTGGCGGTGGAATAATCCGGCACCATCACCATGTCGGGTTCGGTGAAGGCCCCCGAGGGGTTGTCAGCCCATTCCCCGGTGATCGTCTGCAGAAAGATCGAATTGGGCAGATAGAACCGTTCCTGGCGCGCGAATTTCGACGCGGGCATGGCCTTGCCGCGGGCGACGCCGGCGATGTCGGCCACGATGCATTCGACCTCGTCCAGGCGGCGGCCGGCCATGAAATCGCGCGCGGCGCGCGGCAGCTTGTCGGTCCAGTCGGTCATGCGGCACCCCTGTCGTCGATCCGGCCCGCCTGCAGGAAAAAGCCCGCGATGCGGTCGGCCATCAGGCGCGACCCGGCCCCGGCCTGGCCCATCCGCGCCTCGGCGGCCTCCAGCAGCGGTTCGGGCACCACCCCCTTGGCGCGGGTCCGCATCAGGCCGCGGATGAAATCGTCGCCGAATTCGGGATGGGCCTGCACGGTCAGGATGCGGTCGCCCCAAGCCAGCGCCGCGTTTTCGCAGAATGCGTTGCGCGCCAGCACCGTGGCGCCGGGCGGCAGATCCATCACCTGGTCCTGGTGCCAGGCGTTCAGCGTGACGCGCTGGCCGTCGAAATCGTAATCCTGCGCGCCCACCGCCCATCCGCCGGGATATTTCCGCACCGTGCCGCCCAAGGCCTGGGCGATGATCTGATGGCCGAAGCAGATCCCCGCCATGGGCAGCCCCGCGTCATGGACGCGGCGGATGAAATCCTCCAGCGGCGGGATGAAGGCGTGGTCCTCATAGGCGCCGTGGCGCGATCCGGTCAGCAGCCAGCCATCCGCGTCGTGGATGTCGTCGGGAAAGGCCATGCCCTCGACATGCCAGGTGCGGAAGTCCAGCCCGCGCCCCGCCAGCAGGTCCATGAACATGTCGGGGTAATCGCCCAGATCCCGCTTCAGCTGGTCGGGCGACTGGCCGCATTGAAGGATGCCGATGCGCATGAAAAACCCCGATCTTCCGCTTGGATGGGCAAAGCCTAGTCGCCCGGCGGGGGTGGCTGCAAGGGGGGAACGGCGACGCGGCTCTGGTCGCGGGCGGCGGCGGGCGCTAATCTGGGCGCGAACAGCCAAAGGACGCCCCATGCCCCATCTGCGCCCCCAGATCGACCCCCAGGGTCTGGACGAATTCTCGGTCGTCTTCACCGACCGGTCCCTGAACCACATGTCGCAGCGCTTCCAGCAGGTCATGCGCGACCTGTCATCGGGCCTGTGCGAGGTCTATGGCGCCGCGCAGGCGGTGATCGTGCCGGGCGGCGGCAGCTACGGCATGGAATCGGTCGCCCGCCAGTTCGGCGCGGGTGCCCATGCGCTGATCGTTCGGAACGGCTGGTTCAGCTATCGCTGGAGCCAGATCTTCGAGGCGGGCGGCTTCGCGCGCGAGGTGACGGTCGTGAAGGCCCGCCCGCAGGGCAACGAGGCCCGCCCCGCCTATGCGCCGCCCCCCATCGACGAGGTCGTGGCCCGCATCCGCGAGACGCGCCCCGACGCGGTCTTCGCCCCGCATGTCGAGACCTCGGCCGGGCTGATCCTGCCCGACGACTACATCGCCGCGCTGGCCGATGCCGCGCATGAGGTGGGCGCGCTGATGGTGCTGGACTGCATCGCGTCGGGCGCGATCTGGGTGGACATGGCCGCCACCGGCGTGGACGTGCTGATCTCGGCCCCGCAGAAGGGCTGGTCGGCATCCCCCGCCGCGGGGCTGGTCATGCTGTCGGACCGCGCCGCCGAACGGCTGGAGGCCTCGACCAGCGACAGCTTCGCGCTGGACCTGAAGAAATGGCGCGCGATCATGCAGGCCTATCTGGATGGCGGACATGCCTATCACGCGACCATGCCGACCGACGCGCTGCTGGGCCTGCGCGACGCGATGGAGGAGACCCGCGCCCTGGGCTTCGACGCCGCGCGCGCGGCGCAGTGGCAGCTGGGCCGGATGGTGCGCGAGGATCTGGCCGGGCGCGGCATCCGCTCCGTCGCGGCCCCGGGCTTCGAGGCGCCGGGCGTCGTCGTCAGCTATACCGACGACCCGGAGATCCGCAGCGGCCGCGCCTTCGCCGCCCAAGGCACCCAGATCGCCGCCGGCGTGCCCCTGGCCATCGACGAGCCCGAGGATTTCTCGACCTTCCGCATCGGGCTGTTCGGGCTGGACAAGCTGAAGGACCCGCAGGCGACGATGGACCGGCTGCGCCCGGTCCTGGACCGCGTGATCGGCTGAGACCCCGCAAGGCCCCCCCGCCGCCGGGCCCGACCCGGCGGCCCCATCGGATGACCATGATGACACCCACCATCGCGCCCGAGAGCCCGCTCGGCCCCGACCTGTCGCTGATCTTCGACCGCCACCAGGCCGAGATGCATGCCGACACGCCGCCCGAATCGATCCACATGCTGCCGCGTGAGGCGCTGGCCGCGCCCCAGGTCGCCTTCTTCGTGATGCGCCTGTCGGGCCAGCCCGTCGCGATGGGCGCGCTGAAGACGATCGCCCCCGGCCATGCCGAGATCAAGTCCATGCATGTCCTGGCCGAACATCGCGGCCGCGGCCTGTCGCGGCTGATGCTGCGCCATCTGCTGGACCATGCCCGTGCGGCAGGGCTGCACCGCCTGTCGCTGGAGACGGGGACCCAGGCCGGTTTCGCCGCGGCCCGCGGTCTCTATGCCAGCGAGGGGTTCGGCGACTGCCCGCCCTTCGGCGATTACCGCACCGACCCCCATTCGGCCTATATGACGCTGACGATCTGACGGCCCCCGCCGGATGGTCGCCCTCAGACCGCGGTCTTCAGGCTTTCCTCCAGATAGATCTCGCGCAGGCGGGTGGCGACGGGACCGACGCCGCCCTGCCCGACCGGGACGCCGTCGATCCGCACCACCGGCATCACGAAGGCCGAGGCCGAGGTGACGAAGGCCTCGTCGGCGGATTGCGCCTCCTCGATGGTGAAGCTGCGTTCCTCGACCTGCATCTGCGCCTCGCGGGCAAAGCGCAGCACGGCGGCGCGGGTGATGCCGTGCAGGATGTCATGGGACAGCTCGCGCGTGATGATGGTGTTGCCGCGCACGATATAGGCGTTGTTCGACGTGCCCTCGGTCACGCGGCCCTCCTCGACCATCCAGGCGTCGTCGGCGCCGCGCGCCTTGGCCTCCATCTTGGCCATCGAGGGATAGAGCAGCTGCACCGTCTTGATGTCGCGCCGCCCCCATCGCAGGTCCGGCACGCTGACCACCGACCAGCCGCTGCGCGCGGCGGGCGCATCGGCCAGGCCCGGCTTGGCCTGGGTGAACATCACCACCGTGGGCGCGGTCTCCGCCGGCGGATAGGCGAAGTCCCGGTCGCCCGGATTGCCGCGCGTGACCTGCAGATAGACCAGCCCGTCGGTGATCGCGTTGCGATCCACCAGCGCGCGATGCGCCTCCAGATAGTCGTCATCCGACAGCGGATTGGCGATGGACAGCTCGGACAGGGACCGCTTCAGGCGGATCATGTGGCCCTCGAAATCGATCAGCTTGCCGCCCAGCACGCTGACCACCTCATAGACGCCGTCGGCCATCAGGAAGCCCCGGTCGAAGACCGAGACCGTGGCCTGATCCTCGGGCAGATAATCGCCATTCACATAAACCGTCCGCGTCATCCGAAGCCTCCTTGCCGCATCCAATCGGCCCGGTCCTGCGCCCAAAGCCCCGCATCGTCAAGCCGGGCGCATCGCGCTGCATTGCGGAAATAGGGCTTGATGCAGGCGCAGCGCAACTTTATTACCAACACCAGGCCCCAATCTTTACGAACTGGACCCTGACATGAGCTTTCGCCAACAGCCCCTTCCCCCTGCCCGTCTGAACCGCTGCCAGCTTTTCGGACCCGGCTCGCGCCCGGCGCTGTTCGCCAAGATGGCCGCGTCGGATGCCGACGTGATCAACCTGGACCTGGAGGATTCCGTCGCCCCCGACGACAAGGACCAGGCCCGCGCCAATATCGTCGCGGCGATCGGCGATGTGGATTGGGGCGGCAAGACCCTGTCGGTGCGCATCAACGGGCTGGACACGCCGTGGTGGTATCGCGACGTGGTGGACCTCTTGGAACAGGCGGGCGACCGGCTGGACCAGATCATGATCCCCAAGGCGGGCTGCGCCGCCGACATCTATGCCGTGGACGCGCTGGTGACCGCCATCGAACGCGCCAAGGGCCGCAGCAAGCGTTTGAATTTCGAGGTGATCATCGAATCCGCCGCCGGCATCTGCCATGTCGAGGAGATCGCCGCCGCATCCCCGCGCCTGCAGGCGATCAGCCTGGGCGCCGCCGATTTCGCGGCATCCATGGGCATGGCCACGACCGGCATCGGCGGCACGCAGGAGAATTACTACATGATCCGCGAGGGCCAGAAATATTGGCCCGATCCCTGGCACTGGGCGCAGACGGCCATCGTCGCAGCCTGCCGCACGCATGGGCTGCTGCCGGTGGACGGACCCTTCGGCGATTTCAGCGATCCCGAAGGGTTCCGCGCCCAGGCCCTGCGCAGCGCGACCTTGGGCATGGTCGGCAAATGGGCCATCCATCCCAGCCAGATCGCCCTGGCCAACGAGGTCTTCTCGCCCTCGGAGGCCGCCGTCACCGAGGCGCGCGAGATCCTGGCCGCGATGGAGAAGGCCAAGGCCGAGGGCGCGGGCGCGACCGTCTACAAGGGCCGGCTGGTCGACATCGCCTCGATCAAGCAGGCCGAGGTGACGCTGCGCCAGGCGGATCTGATCGGGGCCTGATCCCTCAGGGTATCGGCGCCTCCAGCAGGGGCGCCAGCAGGGGGTTGGGAAAGCGCCGCTGCAGCGTGACGGCGTAAAAACCCTCGCCGATCTCGCCCAGCTGCGCGGCCTCGACCAGCAGGCCGGCGTCCAGCTCGTCGCGCACGACGATGGGCGGGATGACGGCCAGGCCCGCATCCTCGCGCGCCAGCAGGCGCAGCATCGCCATGTCATCGGCCTCGGCCGCGATCAGGGGGGTGATTGACAGCCGCGCGGCCAGCGCGTCGAACCCCGCCCGGATCGAGCTATCCAACGACGGCAGGACCAGCGGTTCCGACCGCAGCAGCTGGGCCAGATCGCGCCCCTGCCCCACCCGCGCGGGCGATCCGATCAGGCTGACGGGCTGTTGGGCCAGCCGATGCACCAGCCAGTGATTCGCCGCGTCCCGCATCGGCGCGTGATTGACCAGCACCACGTCCAGCGACAGCGCCTCCAGCCCGCGCAGCATCTCGGCCTGGCTGCCCGATCGCAGCACGATCTCGACATCCGCGCGGCCGATCAGGGGGCGCAGGAACAGCATCTGGAAATTGCGCGACAGCGTGGCCTGCGCCCCGACCCGCAAGACGCGCCGCGCCCGCCCCGTCTCGCGCAGGGTGGCGGTCAGGTCGTCGGCGGTGCGAAAGATCGCCTCGGCATGATCCAGCGCGATGCGCCCCGCCTCGGTCAGGACCAGCCCCCGCCCCCGGCGTTCAAAGAGGTCATGGCCCAATGACGCCTCCAGCGCGCGCAGCTGGGTGGACAGCGCCGATTGCGACAGGTTCAGCCAGCGCGCGGCCCCGGTCAGGGTGCCGTTGCGGGCGACGGCGCGGAACAGGCGCAGGTGGTGCAGGTTCAGCATCGTTCCATCCAGTCGAACGGTTTTGCCGATAATATATAATTTTCTGAATATCGTCCATCGGCTAATCCCGGCCGAACCCCCCTTGCTGGACGAGGCATCATGACCCTGACCCTGCTGGCCCCCGCGCTGCTGCTGATAGCAGCGCCCTTGGCCCGGACCCATCCCCGCCTGCCCGAGACCGCCGCCTTGGCCGCCCTGGCCGTGGCGGCGGCGGGCACCCTGTCGCTGATCGTCACGGGCGCGCCGCCGCCGGGCGGGCCGCTGGCCTGGGATGCGATCGCGGCGACGATGTCGCTGCTGGTGGCCTTTGTCGGATGGGTCGTGCTGCGATACTGCCGCAGCTATCTGCGGGCCGAGCCGGGGGCGGACCGCGCGCGGGCGGGCATCCTGGCCTGCCTGGGCGCGGTGATGGTGCTGGTCCAGGCGGGCGACCTGCTGGTGATGGCCGCCTGTCTGATCGCGGTGGGGGTGCTGATGCGGCGCCTGCTGCTCTTCTATCCCGACCGGCCGCAGGCGCGGCGGGCGGCGGCCAAGTTCACGGCGGTCTGGGGGGCGGGCGACCTGGCGCTGCTGGCGGCGGCGGGTCTGGCCTGGGCGGCCTGGGACACGACCGACCTGTCGCAGCTGCGCGCGGCGGCGTCGGCGCCCCTGCCCGTAACGGGCCAGCTGGCCGTCGCCGCCCTGATCCTGGCCGCGCTGCTGAAGACCGCGGCCTTTCCTCTGCATGGCTGGCTGACCGAGGTGATGGAGGCCCCCACCCCCGTCTCGGCCCTGCTGCATGCGGGCATCATCAATGCGGGCGGGCTGATCCTGATCCGCAGCGCCGACCTGATCCAGGCCAGCCCCGTGGCGATGGCGGTGCTGGTCGCATCGGGCGGGCTGACCGCGCTGTTCGGCGCCGCCGTCATGCTGACCCAGAGCGCGGTCAAGACGGCGCTGGCATGGTCCACCATCGCCCAGATGGGCTTCATGATGCTGCAATGCGGGCTGGGGCTGTGGCCGCTGGCGCTGCTGCATATCGTGGCGCATTCGCTCTACAAGGCGCATGGCTTCCTGGCATCGGGCCAGGCGGTGCGCGCGGTCGAGGCCGCCCGCAGGCCCGGCCCCGTCGCCGTGCCCGGGCTGCGCGCGGTGGCGCGTGCCTTCGGGCTGGCGCTGCTGCTCTATGCGGGGGTGGCGGCGGGGTTCGCGGCGATCGGCGGGGCCAAGTCGCCGCAGGCGCTGGCGCTTGGCGCAATCCTGATCTTCGGCACGGCCTATCTGGTGGCGCAGGGTCTGGCCGATGCGGCGCCGCGCGCGCTGACCCGGCGCACGGGGATGGCCTCGCTGGCGGCGGCCTTGGGCTATTTCGGGTTCCACCTGCTGGCGGGGCTGGCCTGGGGCGCGCATCTGCCCGCGCCGCCCGATCCCGGCCCCCTGGAATGGGCGCTGCTGGCGCTGGCGCTGCTGTCCTTCGGGCTGGTCGCGGTGGCGCAGGCGCTGTTCCCGCTCTGGGCGCATCACCCGGCGACCGGGGCGCTGCGCGTGCATCTGGCCAACGGCCTTTACCTCAACGCCCTTTTCGACCGGCTGATCGGCGGCTTTCGCGCCGTCCGGCCCCGCTGACCCCGACCGGAGGATCCCATGTTCCTGAACCACGGCAGCTTCACCGCCGACCAAGCCACCCGCCTGCTGGAGGCCGCGTCCCATGCGACCCGCGCCATCCCCCCGGCCTTTCCCCTGTTCGCGACGGTGGCGGTCAACCCCTTTCTGGGCCAGACCGACCAGGACCTCGCCGGGGCCGCCGCGCGTCTGTCGCGGGTGGCGGGCCTGTCCCTGACCCGGCCGCGCGCCGAATTCGCGCAGGCGCTGGCCCAAGGCCGGATCACCGATGACGACCTGGCGGCGGCGCTGATCGCCAGCGCCTCGCCGCTGAAGCCCGCCGACCTGGCCCTGCTGAAGGCGCGGCTGCACGCCCCCGCGCCCCCCCGCCGCGCCCTGCCCAGCCTGGCCGACCTGGCCCGCGACCGGACCGGGACCGACTGGCCCCAGATCGTCCAGCGCTGCATCGGGCTGTGGGCGGCGGGTCATTTCGATCAGGGCCAGGCGCTGTGGACGCCCGCGCCCGGGCGGGGGGCCTATGCCGCCTGGCGGGACTGGGCCACCCATGACCTGACCCCGGAGATCGCGGGCCTGCGCGGCTTCTGCGCCCATGTCGCGGCCGCCCCCGACATGGCCGAACGCGCCATCCTGCGCGCGGCCGAGCGGCTGTCCTTGGACCCAGCCTCGGCGCCCACCGCCTTTCACCGGCTGCTGATCGACCTGGGGGGCTGGGCCCAGCATGCGCGCTGGCTGTCGTGGCAGGCCGAACAGGCGGGCGGGGGCGATGCCACCGCGACCGACCTGCTGGCCATCCGCCTGGTCTGGGACGAGGCGTTGCTGACCCTGATGCCGGACCTGGCCGCCCCCTGGTCCGCCGTGGTGCCCGCCCATGCCGCGCCGGTCGAACCCGATCCCGACCATGTGATCGACGCCATCCTGCAGGATGCGGCCGAACGCGCCCATCAGCGCGACCTGGCCGCCCGGCTGACCGGCCCGCGCGGCGCGGGCGCGCGCCCCGCGCTGCAGGCGGCCTTCTGCATCGACGTGCGGTCCGAACCTTTCCGCCGCGCGCTGGAGGGGCTGGCCCCCGATATCCAGACCATCGGCTTTGCGGGCTTCTTCGGCCTGCCGCTGCAGCACCGCCCCCATGCCAGCGACCTGAGCGACGCGCATCTGCCGGTCCTGCTGAGGCCTGTGCTGCGCTCGGTCGATGCCGACGCCCCCCTGGCCGAGGATGCGGCCCGGATCGGCGCCCGCGCGGCCCGGGCCTGGGGGCGGTTCCGGCAGGCGGCGGTGTCCTCCTTTGCCTTCGTCGAGGCGGCGGGGCCGCTCTATGGGGTCACGCTGCTGAAGGACGCCTTGGGTCGCCACGCCGCCCCCGCGCCGGAGGGACGGCCGCGACTGGACCCGCCTCTGCCGGCCGATCAGGGCGCGGCGCTGGCCGCGACGGTGCTGCGCGCGATGGGGCTGACCCGCGATCACGCGCGGCTGGTCCTGCTGGTCGGGCATGGCGCGCAGGTGACCAACAACCCGCATGAAAGCGCCTATCACTGCGGCGCCTGCGGGGGGCGGACGGGGCAGGTCTCGGCCCGGGTGCTGGCCGACCTGATGAACGACCCGGCGGTGCGGGCGGGGCTGCCCGGCCATGGGATCGCGCTCCCGCAATCGACGCTGTTCGTGGCCGCGCTGCATGACACGACGACGGACCGGGTGACGGTCCATGCCGATGCCGCGCCCGCCAGCCATGCGGCGGATCTGGCGCGGGCCGCGGATTGGCTGGCCCGGGCCGGGGCGCGGGTGCGCGCCGAACGCGCCCCCCGCCTGCCCGGCGCGCGGGCCGAGGATGTCGCCGCCCGCGCCCTGGACTGGGCCGAGACGCGCCCCGAATGGGGCCTGGCGGGCTGCGCGGCCTTCATCGCCGCGCCGCGCGACGTCACGCGCGGGCTGGATCTGGGCGGGCGCAGCTTCCTGCACAGCTATGACCGCCGCCTGGACCCCGACCACAAAGTGCTGGAGCTGATCCTGACCGCGCCGGTCGTGGTGGCCAGCTGGATCAGCCTGCACTATTACGGATCGACCGTGGCCGCCCCGGTCTTTGGCGGCGGCAACAAGCTGATCCATAACGTCACCGGCGGCATCGGCGTGGTCGAGGGCAATGGCGGCCCCCTGCGCCCCGGCCTGCCGCTGCAGGCCGTCCATGACGGGCGGCGCGCGGCCCATGACGCGCTGCGGCTGACGGTGCTGCTGGATGCCGCGCCCCAGGCCGTGGGCGCCATCCTGGCCCGCCATCCCCAGGTCGCGGCGCTGTTCGACAATGGCTGGATGCACCTGCTGACGCTGGAGGATGGCCGCATCGCCGCCCGCTATCGCCCCGGCGGCGACTGGAGGCGCGAGCCCGCGTGAAACGGCATCGCGACCTGGCGGATTGACTCGCCGGCCCGAAAAGAACAAAAAAGGAACAACGAATCCCGTTCCTCCGGTTGTCCCATGCCCGCCTCCGCCGCCACGCTCACCGCGCTCCGTGCCCGCATCGCCGATCTGTCGGGCGATGCGCAGGCGCGCGCGGTGCTGCCCTTCGGGGTGGCGGATCTGGACCGGCGCCTGCCGCAGGGGGGGCTGGCGCTCGGCTGTCTGCACGAGGTCGCGGGCGGCGCCGGGGGCGCGGTGGACGGGGCTGCGGCGGCCTGCTTTGCCGCGGGCATCGCCGCGCGCCTGCCGGGGCAGGTGCTGTGGTGCGTGACGCGGGCGGATCTGTTCGCGCCGGGGCTGGCGCAGGCGGGCCTGCCGCCGGGCCGGGTGATCCATGTCGAGGCGGGCGACGAGGCATCGGTCCTGGCCTGCATGGAGGAGGGGCTACGCCATGGCGGCCTGTCCGCCGTGGTGGCCGAGGTCGGGCGCCTGTCCATGACCGCCTCGCGCCGGTTGCATCTGGCGGCCAAGGGCACGGGCACGACGGGCATCGCGCTGCGCCGCTGGCGGGCCGTGGCCGAGGCCGCCGATTTCGGCCAGCCCACCGCCTCCATGACCCGCTGGCAGGTATCCGAGATCCCCTCGGCCGCGCTGCCCGTGCCGGGCCTCGGGCGGGCGCGCTGGCGGGTGGCGCTGGTGCGGGCGCGGGCGGGCGAACCCTTCGATCTGGAACTGGAGGCTTGCGATGGCACGGGTCATCTCGGTCTGCCTGCCGATGTGGCCGATCGACCGGCTGCGGCGGGCAGGCGATACGCCTTCATGTGACGATGGGCCCCTGATCCTCGCGGGCCGCACGTCCAACCGCCGGGTGATCACCGCCGCCTGCGCGCGCGCCCGGTCGCTTGGCCTGGGGCCCGGCATGCCCGTCAGCAAGGCGCAGGCGCTGGTCCCGGACCTGCGCGTCCTGCAGGCCGACCCCCGGGGCGATCTGGCCGCGCTGGAGCGTCTGGCCCTGTGGCTGATGCAGCGCTTCGCGCCCATCGTGGCGGTCGATCCGCCCGAGGGCGTGGTGATCGACGCGACCGGCACCGACCACCTGCATGGCGGCGAGGCCGCGATGCTGGACGCGATCCTGGGTCGGCTGACCCTGTCGGGCATCACCGCGACCATCGCCATGGCCGATACATGGGGGGCAGCCCATGCGCTGGCCCGCCATGCAGGCGCAGTGACCATCGCGCCCCCCGGCACGGCGCGGGAGGCACTGGCGCCCCTGCCCTTGGCGGCGCTGCGGCTGCCGCCCGCGACGGTGGCCGGGTTGGCGGATATGGGGTTCCAGACGGTGGGCGACCTGATGGCCGTGCCCCGCGCGCCCCTGACCCGCCGCTTCGGCCCGGAGGTGACGCGGCGGCTGGACCAGGCGCTTGGCCTCTCGGGCGAGCCCATCGACCCGCTGCGCCCCGCCGATCTGGCCACCAGCCGCCGCGCCTTCGCCGAACCCATCGCCGCGACCGAGACCATCGCCCGCCAGATCGGCCGGCTGGTGGGCGACCTCTGCGCCCAGCTTGAATCGCGGGGCATGGGCGCGCGCCGCCTGGACCTGATCTGCTGGCGCGTGGACAGTGCCGCCCAGCCCGTCCGCGTGGGCCTGGCCGCCCCGCAGCGCGACCCCGCGCGGCTGACGCGGCTGCTGTGCGACAAGATCCCCTCCATCGACCCGGGCTTCGGGATCGAGATCATGACCCTGACCGCCACCTTGGCCGAACCGCTGGCCCCCCGCCAGCGCGCGACCCTGCTGGAGCCCGAGGCCCCCGATGTCACCGGCCTCATCGACGTGCTGGCCAATCGCGTGGGCGCGGCGGCCGTATTCCGCATCGCCCCCGTCGCCAGCGAGGTCCCCGAACGCAGCGTGGCGCGCGTGGCCCCCCTCTCCGCGATCCCCGAGGGCTGGCCCGACCACTGGCCCCGGCCCGCCCGCCTGCTGCCGCGCCCCGAACCGATCGAGACGATGGCCCTGCTGCCCGACCAGGCGCCCCATTGGATCGCTTGGCGCGGCAGCCGCCACCGCGTCGCCCGCGCCGACGGGCCGGAACGCATCTTCGGCGAATGGTGGAAGCGCGAGGCCGAGACCCGCGCCGTGCGCGACTATTTCCGCGTCGAGGACGAGTCCGGCCGCCGCTTCTGGATCTTTCGCCAAGGCGATGGCGAGGACGCCTCGACCGGATCGCATCGCTGGTTCCTGCATGGGGTGTTCGGATGAGCGGGCCGGGTTACGTCGAGCTGCAGGTCACCTCGCAATTCTCCTTCCTGCGCGGCGCCTCCTCGGCCGAGGAGCTCTTCGCCGCCGCCGCCCTGATGGGGATGGAGGCGCTGGCCGTCACCGACCGCAACTCGCTGGCCGGGATCGTGCGCGCCCATGTGGCAGCCAAGGAGACCGGCGTGCGCCTGATCGTCGGCTGCCGGCTGGACTTGGCCTGCGGCATGTCGCTGCTGGTCTATCCGACCGACCGCCCCGCCTATGCGCGGCTCTGTCGGCTGCTGTCCGTCGGCAAGGGGCGCGCAGGCAAGGGCCGCTGCCATCTGGAATGGGCGGACCTGGCCCCTGCCTGCGAGGGCTTGATCGGCGTGCTGATCCCCGATCAGGCGGATGATCACTGCGCCCTGCAGATGCGCCGGATGCGCGAGGCCTTCGGCGACCGCGCCCATCTGGCGCTGACCCTTCGCCGGCGCCCGAACGATCAGCTGCGGCTGCATGAGCTGTCGAGCCTCGCCGTCCGCCTGCGCGTGACGACCGTGGTCACCAATGACGTGCTGTTCCACATCCCCGACCGCCGCATCCTGCAGGACGTGGTCACCGCGATCCGCCACAACACCACCGTCGACGCCCTGGGCTTTCGCCGCGAGCGTCACGCTGACCGCTATCTGAAGACGCCCGCCGAGATGCACCGGCTGTTCAGCCGCTACCCCGAGGCGCTGGCCCGCTCGGCCCGGATCGCGGAGGCCTGCCGCTTCTCGCTCGACGAGCTGGAATACCAGTATCCCGAGGAACGCGACGATCCCACCGTCACCACCCAGGCCACGCTTGAGCGGCTGACCTGGGAGGGCGCGGCCGAGCGCTATCCCGAGGGCGTCCCGATCAAGGTCAACGCCAGCCTGCGCCATGAGCTGCGCCTGATCGACCGGCTGGACTATGCCCCCTACTTCCTGACCGTGAACAGCATCGTCCGCTTCGCCCGCTCGCGCGGCATCCTCTGCCAGGGCCGGGGATCGGCGGCCAATTCGGCGGTCTGCTTCGTGCTCGGCATCACCTCCATCGATCCGGGGCGCCACGATCTCCTCTTCGAGCGCTTCATCAGCGAGGAACGCCACGAGCCGCCCGACATCGACGTGGATTTCGAACATGAACGGCGCGAGGAGGTCATCCAGTGGATCTACCGCAGCTATGGCCGTGACCGCGCGGCGCTGACCGCCGTGGTGATCCGCTATCGCAGCAAGGGCGCGCTGCGCGACGTGGGCAAAGCCCTCGGCCTGCCCGAGGACGTGATCCGCGCCATATCCGGCCAGATCTGGGCTTGGGGGGACGAGCCCATCCCCGAGGCCCTGCTGCGCGAGCTGAACCTGAACCCCGCCGACCGCCGCCTGCGCCTGACGCTGGAACTGGCGGCCCAGCTGCGCGGCACGCCACGGCACCTGTCCCAGCATCCGGGCGGCTTCGTGCTGACCAATGACCGGCTGGACGCGCTGGTCCCCATCGAGCCCGCGGCGATGGAGGATCGCCAGATCATCGAATGGGACAAGGACGACATCGACGCGCTGCACTTCATGAAGCTGGACGTGCTGGCCTTGGGCATGCTGACCTGCCTCTCGCGCAGCTTCGGGCTGCTGCGCGATCACAAGGGGCTGGATCATGACCTGGCCAGCATCCCCGCCGATGACGGCCCGACCTTCGACATGATCTGCCGCGCCGACACGCTCGGCACCTTCCAGATCGAGAGCCGCGCCCAGATGTCCATGCTGCCCCGGCTGAAGCCCCGCAGCGTCGAGGACCTGACCATCCAGGTGGCCATCGTCCGCCCCGGCCCGATCCAGGGCGACATGGTCCACCCCTATCTGCGCCGCCGGGCGGGGCTGGAGACGGTCGTCTATCCCAAGCCCGAACTGGAACGCGTGCTCAAGCGCACCTATGGCGTGCCGCTGTTTCAGGAACAGGCCATGCGCATCGCCATCGAATGTGCGGGCTTCACCCCCGGCCAGGCCGACATGCTGCGCAAGTCCATGGCGACCTTCAAGCTGACGGGCGGCGTCTCGGCCTTTCGCGACCGGGTGATCGAGGGGATGATCGCCAACGGCTACGAGGCCGATTTCGCCGCCCAGATCTTTCGCCAGCTGGAGGGTTTCGGCAGCTACGGCTTTCCCGAAAGCCACGCGGCCAGCTTCGCGCTGATCGCCTATGCCTCGGCCTGGCTGAAATGCCACCATCCCGACGCCTTCTGCGCGGCGCTGCTGAACAGCCAGCCGATGGGATTCTATGCCCCGGCCCAGATCGTGCGCGATGCCCGGGATCACGGGGTGGAGGTCCGCCCGGTCTGCATCGCGACATCGGATTGGGACTGCACGCTGGAGACCGCGGGGGCCGGGCTTGCGGTGCGGCTCGGGCTGCGGATGGTCAAGGGGCTGGCGCGCACCCATGCGGCGGCGATCATCGCCGCGCGGCCCGCCGCCTCTGCCGCCGATCTCTGCCGCCGGGCGGGTGTGCCCGCCGCCGCCCTGACCGCCATCGCCGAGGCCGACGGCTTTCGCCCCGCCTATGGCCTGGCCCGGCGCGAGGCGCTCTGGGCGATCCGCGGGCATCAGCCGGACCTGCCGCTGTTCGCGGCGGCCGCGGCGGAGGAACCCGCCGTCGCGCTGCGCCCCATGCAGGCGGGCCGCGAGGTGGTCGAGGATTACGCCCATACCGGCCTGACCCTGCGCCGCCATCCGCTGGCCTTCCTGCGCGACGACCTGACCCGCCGCCGCATCCGCAGCTGCGCCGAGGCCATGGCCGCGCCGAACCGCAGCTGGACCCATGTGGCGGGGCTGGTCCTGGTGCGTCAGCGACCCGGATCGGCCAAGGGCGTCATGTTCATCACGCTGGAGGACGAGACCGGCATCGCCAACCTGGTCCTGTGGCCCAAGGTCTTCGACGCGCATCGGCGCATCGTGCTGGGGGCGGGGATGATCGGGGTCGAGGGCCGCGTCCAGCGCGCGGGTGCGGTCGTGCATCTGGTCGCCCACCGGCTGACCGACCTGTCGGCGGATCTGGCGAGCGTGGGGCGGCAGGGGGCCTTTCCCCTGCCCCATGGCCGCGGCGACGAATTCCATCGCGGCGCGCCCCCGCCCGATCCGCGCGGCACGGCGCCGAAGCCCCGCGACATCCATGCCCGCGGCCCGAACGGCATCACCGTCAGGACGCGGGATTTCCGCTGAGCGCGATCAGCCGAGCGCGTAGCCCACGCCGCGCACGGTGCGCAGCGGATCGTCGCCGCCATTCTTCATCAGCGCCTTGCGCAGCCGGCCCACATGCACGTCGATGGTGCGCGTGTCGACATAGATGTCGCGCCCCCAGACCCGGTCCAGCAGCTGTTCGCGCGTCCAGACGCGGCCCGGTTTCTCCATCAGCGTGGACAGCAGGCGGAACTCGGTCGGGCCCAGATGCAGCGACTGGCCCGCGCGGAACACCCGGTGTTCGGCCGCGTCCAGGATGATGTCGCCGAAGGACAGCCGCTCGCCCATGGTGGCGGGGCGGGTGCGGCGCAGCTGGGTGCGCAGGCGGGCCAGCAGCTCGACCACGGAATAGGGTTTGACCACGTAATCGTCGGCCCCCGTCTCCAGGCCGCGGACGCGGTCGACCTCCTCGCTGCGGGCCGACAGCATGATGATGGGGATGTTGCGGGTCGAGGGATCGGCCTTGACCTGGCGGCAGACCTCGATCCCCGAGACCTTGGGCAGCATCCAGTCCAGCACGATCAGGTCGGGCTGTTCCTCGGCCACCAGCAGCAGCGCATCCTCGCCGTTATCGGCCATCACCACGTCGAAGCCCTCGGCCTCCAGGTTGTAATGCAGGACCTCGCGCTGCGCGCCCTCGTCCTCGACGACCAGGACGCAGGGGGCTTGGCGCGCCATGGATCAGGCCCCCCCTGCGGGGCTGAAGGACGGCACGCTGTTGCTCTTGGGGCGCACGTCGTCGGGCAGCTCGCCTGACACCAGATAGATCACCTGTTCGGCGATGGATGTCGCGTGATCGCCCATGCGTTCGACATTCTTGGCGATGAAATGCAGATGCATGCAGGGGGTGATGTTGCGCGGATCCTCCATCATGTGGGTCAGGAACTCGCGGAACAGCGCGTTGTACATCTGGTCCACCTCCAGGTCGCGCTGGCGCACATCCTCGGCCAGGTCGGCATCGCGGCGGATATAGCTGTCCAGCGCGTCCTGCAGCATCTTGTTCACGGCCTGGCTCATCCGGCGCAGGGCGATGCCCGACCCGTTGATGGCGGGCATCTGGGCCAGGACCTCGGTGCGCTTGGCCATGTTCTTGGCGTAATCGCCCACCCGTTCCAGCGAGGCCGAGATCTTGATGACCGCCAGCACCATGCGCAGGTCGGTCGCGGTGGGGGCGCGCAGCGCGATCAGCCGGGCGGCATCCTCGTTGATCTGGGCCTCCAGCGCGTCGATCGCCTTGTCGCGGCGGCGGACATCCTCGGCCAGATCCTCGTCGCGCGTGTCCAGCGCGGTCGAGGCGTCGGTGATGGCGGCCTCGACCATGCCGCCCATCTTCACCACCAGCGCCTGGATCGTCTCCAGGTCGCGGTCGAAGGCCGAGGAGATATGCTTGTCGCGGTTCATGTCATGTCCTTTCGCGATCAGCCGATCCGGCCCGAGATATAGGCCTCGGTCCGGCTGTCCTGCGGCTTGGTGAAGATGTCGTCCGTCGCGCCGTATTCGACCAGGTTGCCCAGGTGGAAGAACGCGGTCTTCTGGCTGACGCGGGCGGCCTGCTGCATCGAATGGGTCACGATCACGACCGAGAATTCCGACCGCAGCTGCTCGATCAGCTCCTCGACCTGGCTGGTGGCGATGGGGTCCAGGGCCGAACAGGGCTCGTCCATCAGCAGGACCTCGGGGCTGGTGGCCACCGCGCGGGCGATGCACAGGCGCTGCTGCTGGCCGCCCGAAAGGCCGGTGCCCGGTTCCTGCAGGCGGTCCTTTACCTCGTTCCACAGGGCCGCGCCGCGCAGGGACCGCTCGACGATCTCGTCCAGATCGGCCTTGCCGCGGGCCAGGCCGTGGATGCGCGGGCCGTAGGCCACGTTGTCATAGATCGATTTCGGGAAGGGGTTGGGCTTTTGAAAGACCATGCCGACCTTGGCGCGCAGCTGCACCGGGTCCACGCGGCGGTCATAGACATCCTCGCCGTCGATCATGATCTTGCCCTCGATCCGGGCGATGTCGATCGTGTCATTCATGCGGTTGATGCAGCGCAGGAAGGTCGACTTGCCGCAGCCGGACGGGCCGATGAAGGCCGTCACGGTCTTGTCGAGGATCTCGACATTGACATCCTTGATGGCGTGCTTGTCGCCGTAATAGACCTGCACGTCGCGGGCCGAGATCTTGACGTCCGTCTGTGTCACGGCGCTCTCCGTTCGGGTGGTGTCATACATCATATCGCTCCTTTGCGCCGGTTACCAACGGCGCTCGAACTTGCGGCGCAGATAGACGGCCAGCAGGTTCATGCACAGCAGGAAGACCAGCAGCACGATGATCGCGCCCGATGCCCGTTCGACAAAGGCGGGATCGCTGCGCTGCGTCCAGTTGTAGACCTGCACGGGCAGGGCCGAGGCCGGGTCGAACAGGCCCTCCGGCGGCGCGCCGGGATATTCGCGCACGAAGGCCACCATGCCGATCAGCAGCAGTGGCGCCGTCTCGCCCAGGGCCTGGGCCAGGCCGATGATCGTGCCGGTCAGGATGCCGGGCATGGCCAGGGGCAGGACGTGGTGGAACACGGTCTGCATCCGGGACGCGCCCACCCCGAGCGCCGCGTCGCGGATCGAGGGCGGCACCGATTTCAGCGCCGCGCGGGTCGCGATGATGATCGTGGGCAGGGTCATCAGCGTCAGCACCAGGCCGCCCACGATGGGCGCCGATTGCGGCAGGCCGACGAAATTGATGAAGACCGCCAGCCCCAGGATGCCGAAGACGATCGACGGCACCGCCGCCAGGTTCGAGATATTGACCTCGATGATGTCGGTGATGCGGTTCTTTGGCGCGAATTCCTCCAGATAGATCGACGAGGCCACCCCGATCGGCACCGCCAGGAACAGCACCACCAGCATCATGTAGAGCGATCCCAGCATCGCCACGCCCACGCCGGCCGCCTCGGGGCGCTGGTCGGATGCGTCGGCATTGGTCAGGAATTCGCGGTTGAAGCGGGTGACCAGCAGGCCCTCGTCGCGCAGCACATCGGCCAGCATCAGCTGCTGGGGCGACACGTTGCTGTCGCGTTCGGCCGACTGCATGGTGACGCGGCCCTTGAAATAGCCGTCGATCCGGCCGTTCACCAGCACGTTCACATCGACCGTCTGGCCCACCAGATCAGGGTCGGCCAGCACCATGCGCCGCAGCTGCGCCGATGCATCGCGCGAGATCAGCCCGTCCACGTCCCCGTCCTGCAGGCCGGGGATCTGCAGGTTCAGGTCGGCCACCGCCCGGTCCAGCGCCCGGTCCAGCACCTGCCCATAGGACAGGGTCAGCACGCTGGCGATCTGGGCGGGGTCGCGGTTGCCCTGCGGGTCCAAGATCTCGGCATCCAGCGTCACCGGGATCGACAGATAGGTCTGGCGGAACGCCCCCGACCCGTCGCGGATGATCGTCGTGACCAGGAAGGCCAGGGCCAGCACCGCGATGGCAATGGCGGTCAGCCCATAGGCGCGGAACCGCTTCTCGGCGGCATTGCGCCGGCGCGTGCGCGCGTCCTTTTGATAGAGCGAGCCTTGGTGACGCGCCGCGCGCCGCTCGGTCGGGGATGCGTGGGACAGGTCGGTCATTCGTACTGCTCGCGATACTTGCGCACGATATAGAGCGCGATGACGTTCAGCCCGAGCGTGATGACGAACAGCGTCAGGCCCAGGGCGAAGGCGACCAGCGTCTCGGGCGAGGAGAAGTCGTTGTCGCCGGTCAGCTGGCTGACGATCTTGACCGTGATGGTGGTCATCGCCTCGAAGGGGTTGCCGCTGATCGTGGCCGCGGCCCCCGCGCCCAGCACCACGATCATTGTCTCGCCGATGGCGCGGCTGGCGGCCAGCAGGATTGCGCCGACGATGCCCGGCAGGGCGGCGGGCAGCACGACGCTGCGCACCGTCTCGGACGGGGTCGAGCCCAGGCCCAGGGCGCCGTCGCGCAGGCTTTGCGGCACGGCGTTGATGATGTCGTCGGAAAGCGAGCTGACGAAGGGGATCAGCATGATCCCCATGACCAGCCCCGCGGTCATCACCGAACTGGCGCTGTTGCCCAGGCCCGTGGGCTGCGCGATCCAGTCGCGCAGCAGCGGCCCGACCGTCACCAGCGCGAACAGGCCGTAGACGATGGTGGGGATGCCCGCCAGCACCTCGACCACGGGCTTGGCGATGCTGCGCATGCGCGGCCCGGCATATTCCGACAGATAGATCGCGGCCAGCAGGCCGATCGGCACCGCCACCAGCAGCGCGATGAAGCTGACATAGAGCGTGCCCCACAGCAGCGGCAGCATCCCCAGACGCGAATTCCCCTCGAAGCGGGGCGACCATTCGGTGCTGAAGAAGAACTGGCGGATGCTGTACTGCTCGAAGAAGTTGATCGTCTCGAAGATCAGCGACAGCACGATGCCGACGGTCGTGCCGATGGCGATCAGCGAACAGAACATCATGATGCCCAGCACCATGCGTTCCACCAGGTTGCGGGCGCGAAAGCCCGATTCGACCCGCGTCACTGCCCAGCCCAGCCCGGCCACCGCCGCGCCCAGGGCCAGCAGCCCCGCGAAACCGCCGCCGGTCACCGGGATGATGCCCGCCATGCGCGCGAAGGAGGCCAGCGCCAGCACCGTCAGCGCGGGCAGCATCACGGCCAGGGCGACATTCGCCCCGTGATAGGTGGGGCGGCTGTGCAGGCTGCGCACATCACCGCCCGACGCGGCGAAGGCGCGGCTGCGACCAACGAAAAAACCTGCCGCGGCCAGGATCATGGCGGCTAGCAGGGACCAGGACAGGGGCATCCGTCGAACCTCGGGCGGTCAGGGGGAAAACGGGCAGGGGGGAAACGGGGGCCGGCTGCGCGCCGGCCCCCGCATTGCATCACTGCATGACGGTTTCGTCGGCGACCGCCTGCTGGACCGAGGCCAGCTCGGGGTCCGAGACCAGGCCATAGGAGGCCAGCGGGCCGTTCGGGCCGGCGATGACGTCCGAGACGAAGAATTCCGCGAATTCCTTCACGCCCGGGATGACGCCGATATGCGCCTTCTTGACGTAGAAGAAGATCGGGCGCGACACGGGGTATTCGCCCGATGCGATGGTCTCGGTGCTGGGCACGACGCCGTTGATGGTCGCGACCTGCAGGGTGTTGGTGTTGTTCTCGTAGAAGGACAGGCCGAACACGCCGATGCCGTTGGGCGAGCTGCCGATGCGGCTCAGGGTCTCGGTATAGTCGCCGTCGATGTCGATCGAGCGGCCGTCGGTGCGCAGGCGGACGCAGGCTTCCTTTGCGTCATCCTCGCTCAGCTCGGCCTCGAAGACCTCCTTGGCGCCCGAATCCGCGCAGCCCTGCATGATGACCTTCTCCTCGAAGACCTCGCGGGTGCCGTGACGGGTGCCGGGCACGAAGACCAGGATCTCCTGATCGGGCAGGTCGCCATTGACCTCGGACCAGTTGGCGGCGGTGTTGTCGACGACCGCGCCATCCACGACGCGGCGGGCGGCCAGGGCGTTGAACACGTCCGCCGGCTCCAGCGCGAATTCGTTGCCGTCCACGGCCGAGGCGAAGACGATGCCGTCATAGCCGAAGCGGACTTCCATGATGTCGGTCACGCCATTGGCGGCGCATTCGGCGCGCTCGGTCTCGCGGATCGAGCGGCTGGAATTGGCGATGTCGATGGTGTTCGGGCCGACGCCTTCGCAGAAGCGGCGCAGACCGGTCGAGGACCCGCCCGATTCGATGACCGGGGTGGCGAAGTCGGTGTTCTCGCCGAACAGTTCGGCCACGATGGTCGAATAGGGCAGAACCGTGGACGAGCCGGCAACCTGAACCTGGTCGCGCGACTGCGCGAAGGCACCGGTCGCGGTCAGGGCGACGACGGACAGCGCGGTTGCGCCAAGGCCGAGGATCTTCATGGGTCTTCTCCTGAGGAGTGGAAGTTGCCCGGCACGGATACGTGGCTTTGGTGACAGCATTGCAACGCCCATGTGACAGAAACATGACATGACCCAACGGCAGGATGCGGGCGGGGGCGGCGGATGGCGCGATGGTGGAGGTGGGGGGAATGGTGGCCCGTGACAGATTCGAACTGCCGACCGGCCCGGTGTAAACGGGACGCTCTACCACTGAGCTAACGGGCCGTGGCTGGCCGTATATGACCGCCGCCGGGGCCGGGTTTCAAGCCGAAAAGCCCGGTGGATGCAGCACCGCCTCGCGTTCATGGGAGATGTGGTGGACGGCGCCCTGGATCACCGGGCCGCCTTGGGTCACCCCATGCCCCATGGCTAGGGCACGGATCATCCGCAGCGTGATCCCATGGGTGACCAGCACCGCGGGACCGTCCAGCCCCGCCAGCAGATCGCGGCAGCGCAGCTCCAAGGCGGCGAAGCCCTCGCCCCCCGGGCAGCGGTCGTACCAGTCCAGCGGGCCGCCCGCAAAGACCGCCGGGTGGCGGGCGCGCAGGTCATCCTCGCACAGCCCCGCGAAACCGCCCACGCAGATCTCGGCCAGGCGCGGATCGGCGGGGATGTCGGTGCCGAAGATCAGCCGCGCCGTGTCGCGCGCCCGCCCCGCCGGGCTGGTCAGCCGGATGCCGGGCAGACCGCGCGCCAGCGGGCCCAGGCCCCGCGCCTGCGCCCGCCCCATGGCCGTCAGCGGCGAATCCCCGCGCCCCTGCAGGCGGCCCTGCAGGTTCCATTCCGTCTGGCCATGCCGGATCAGCCACAAGGGCGGAAGGTCCCGCGCCTTCGCCATGACGGGCGCCATGACGGGCATCACGACGGGCGCGGGCATGGCGGGGTCAGGCCCGCAGGGTGCCGCCGGTGGCCTTCTGGACCTTCTCGACGATCTTGCGGCTGACGGCCTCGATCTCGGCATCGGTCAGGGTCTTGCCCTGCGGCTGCAGGCGCACCGTGATGGCCAGGGATTTGCGCCCGTCCTCCAGCCCGGTGAACTGGTCGAAGACCGACACGCCCGCGATCAGCGCCTTGTCCGCGCCGGCCGCGGCGTTGACCAAGGTCAGCGCCTCGACCCCCGCATCCACGACGAAGGCGAAATCGCGTTCGACGGCCTGGAATTCCGACATCTCCAGCGCAGGGCGCGTGGGCGTCCTGGTCTTGGGGAAGGGCACGGCGGCCAGGTGGATGGTGAAGCCCACGGCCGGGCCCTTGACGTCCATCTGGCGCAGGACGCGGGGGTGGATCTCGCCGAATGTCGCCAACGCGTTCGGCCCCAAGGCGATGGTGCCCGCGCGGCCCGGATGCCACCAGCCGTCCAGCTTGCGGGTGATCTGGGCGCGGGCGGGCGCGCCGATCGCCTGCAGGATCGCCTCGGCATCGGCCTTGGCGTCATAGAGGTCCACCTTGCGGCGGCTGCCGAAGGGATCGCGCGGCGCGGTCTGGCCGACCAGCAGCCCGCTGATGCGGACCGCCTGATCGCCTGGCTCTCCGCCCGCAAAGACCGGGCCCATCTCGAACAGCGCCAGATCGGCGAAGCCGCGCGCCTGGTTGCGCGCGGCCGCCTGCAGCAGGCCGGGCAGCAGGTCGGGGCGCAGATGCGACATCTCGCTGCTGATCGGGTTCTCCACCCGCACCGCATCGTCCCCGCCACCGAACAGCGCCGCCGAGGCCTGGTCGATGAAGCTGTAGGTCACGCATTCATTATAGCCCAAGGCCGCCGCCATCCGCCGCGCGGTCTTTTCGCGGACCTGCAGGGGCGTCAGCACGGGCTGCGGCACGCCCGCCTGCGCGCGCGGCAGGGGCTTGCCCTGCAGCTTGGTCAGGCTGGCGATGCGGGCGATCTCCTCGACCAGATCGGCCTCGCCCAGCACGTCGGGGCGCCAGGAGGGCACTTGGGCCATCTCGCCCTCCAGCCGGAAGCCCAAGGCCTCCAGCGTGGCGCGCTGATCGGCCTCCGGGATGTCCATGCCGACCAGGCGGCTGGTCCGCGCAGGGTCCAGGCGATAGGCGCGACCCGTGTCGGGCAGCGCGCCTGCGGTCACCACCTCGGAGGCCTCGCCGCCGCAGAGGTCGATCACCATGCGCGTGGCCAGCTCCAGCCCCGGCAGGGTGAATTCCGGGTCGATGCCGCGTTCGAAACGATAGCGCGCATCGCTGTTGATCTTCAGCGTACGGCCGGTGGCAGCGGTGCTGATCGGGTCGAACCAGGCGGCTTCGATGAAGACGTCGCGCGTCTCCTCGGACGCGCCCGAGGCAGCACCCCCCATGATGCCCGCGATGCTTTCCGGGCCGTGATCGTCGCAGATCACCACCGCGCCTTCGGGCAGGGCATAGGTCTTGTCGTCCAGCGCCACCAGCTCCTCACCTGCCCGCGCGCCGCGCAGGACCAGGTCGCCCGCGACCTTGGCCGCGTCGAAGACATGCAGCGGCCGGTTCAGGTCGAAGGTGAAGAAATTGGTGATGTCCACCAGCGCATTGATCGGGCGCAACCCGATCGCGCGCAGGCGCTTCTGCAGCCAGGCGGGCGACGGGCCGTTCGTCACGCCCCGCACCACGCGGCCCGCGAAGAACGGCGCCTTGGCGGCGACGTCCGCGTCGATGGTCACGCCCACCGGGCAGGGGAAGGTGCCCGGAACCGGCTCCACCGTCACCGGCTTCAGCACGCCCAGACCGCGCGCGGCCAGATCGCGGGCGATGCCGTGGACGCCCAGGGCGTCGGGGCGGTTGGGCGTGATCTTGATATGGATCATCGGGTCGATCTTCTCGGGCGCGTTCTGCGCCAGCCAGTCGACGAAACGCTGGCCGACCTCGCCCGAGGGCAGCTCGATAATGCCGTCATGTTCCTCGGACAGCTCCAGCTCGCGTTCCGATGCCATCATGCCGTGGCTTTCGACGCCGCGGATCTTGCCCACGCCAAGCGTCGTGTCGATGCCGGGGACGTAATCGCCGGGCTTGGCCAGCACCACGGTGATCCCCGCCCGCGCATTGGGGGCGCCGCAGACGATCTGCTTTTCGCCCTCATCCGTCATCACCCGGCAGACGCGCAGGCGGTCGGCATCGGGATGCTGCTGCGCGTCCTCGATCCGCGCCAGGGTGAAGCTGCCCAGCCTGGCTGCGGGGTCCGCGACCTCCTCGACCTCCAGCCCCAGATCGGTCAGCGCCTCGGCGATCTGATCCAGGGTGGCGGTGGTGTCCAGATGCTCCTTGAGCCAGGAGAGGGTGAACTTCATGGCGGCGGCCCTCCGGGGCGGTTTGCGGGTTTGCCGCCTTGAACCGCGCCCGGCGCCGAGAATCAAGCCCGTTCGACCGCTTGCCCGGCGGATCGGCCGGTGCCACTGTGACGGCGGGTTTTCCAAGGTGCTGCCATGAGTCGCAAATTTCCCCTGTTCTGTCTGCCCTTTATCCTGGCGGGCGCGCTGCCCGCCGCCGCCCAGGACGCGCCGTCCTGTTCGGGCCAGCCCGCCCTGTGGCTGGGCGGCCTGGCCGAGGAAAGCGATGTCAGCACCGCGGGCCGGATGCTGTCGCTGTCCATGTCCACGACGGATGCGACCAGCCCCTATGCAATGATCCGCGTCACCGGCGCCATGCAGCCCCTGCGGATCGAGGCCATGTCCGACGGCGACCCCGCCCTGCGGCTGGAGACGCCCGATGGCGACCTGCTGGCGGAAAACGACGACGCGGTGGGGCTGAACGCGCGGATCGAACAGACCGTGGGGCCGGGCGATTACTGCATCCGCCTGCTGGCGGTGGGCCAGCCGCGGATCGCGGCGACGGTGGCGGTGACCACGCCCGACCTGCCGCCGCTGCTGACGGGACCGGTCGACACGACCATCGCCCCCTGCCTGCCCGACACGCCCGCCCGTGACCTGGACGGCCCCCTGCCCCGGCAGGCCACGACCGGGGGCGCGGTGGAATATCTGCGCTTCACGCTGGACCAGCCCGCGCCCGTCACGCTGCGCGCGACCAGCGGCGATCTGGACCCGAACATGATCCTCTTTGACGATCAGGGCAATCAGGTTGCGGCCAATGACGATGCGGACGGGCTGAACGCGCGGCTGGATTTCCCCTCCGGGCTGGTAGGGGCCCATTGCCTGGGGGTGGCGCCGATCTCGGCCGGCGAGGGGCGGATCGAGGTCAGCCTGGCCGCGCTGGACCGCGACGCCTATCTGCGCGACGCCCATCGCCGGGGGGAACTGCCGCCGCCCCTGGACGGGTCGGTGCCGATGCAGCGGATCGACATCGCCGCCACGCCGGAGACGGTGGTCCTGCATGACGGGACCGCGCAATGGCTGGTCCTGACGCTGGACCGCGAGACCGCGCTGATCGTCACCGCCCATGGCAGCCTGGTCGGCGTGGACAGCAAGCTGGCGCTCTTTGGTCCCTCGGGCGGGCTGGTGGCGCAGGACGATGACGGCAGCGGCACGGTCGATGCCCGGATCGGGCCGGTCGTGCTGGCGCCCGGCGATTACCGGCTGGCCGTGACCGACGTGAACCGCCCCGATCAGGCGGGCGCGCCGATCCGCCCCGTGGGCCTGGTCTTCGAACGGTTCCAGCGGGTCGAATGACCCCGCGTCCGGCGCGGGAAACCTTGCGCCGGGCATGGTCGTTTCCCATGTGACAGCCGGGCCGCCCCGGCCCGCGCAAGGAAGGACCCCGATGGACACGCATCGCGAATTGCTGATCGAACAGCGCGTCGCCAACGAGGCGAAATCGCCGCTGATCGCCTATCTGCTGCTGATCTTCCTGTGGGGGTTCGGCGTGCACCGGATGTATCTGGGCCGCTGGATCAGCGGGTTCCTGATGCTGGCCACCTGGGGCGTGGGCTGGCTGCTGACCCCGATCCTGATCGGCTGGCCGGCGGTGGGCTTCGTGGTGCTGTGGTGCATCATCGACCTGTTCCTGATCCCCGGCATGGTCCGCAACGACCGCGAGGACATCCGCCGCCGCCTGCGGATCTAGGCCAGCAGCCGCGCGGGGATCAGCCCGCGCAGCGCATTCCCGCAGAGCATCGGCCCGCGCGCCAGATCCTCCAGCCCCAGATCGGCCTCACGCGCGCGGCCCGCGCCCAGCAGGCTGGCGCGTAGCACCCCCGGCAGCAGCCCCCGCGACAGAGGCGGCGTCAGCAGCACCCCGTCCCGTTCGACAAAGACCGACGTGATGCTGCCCTCGCAGGGCTGGCCGCGGTCGTTCAGCAGGATCACCTCGTCCAGCCCCGCAGCCAGGGCCGCGCGCGCCGCGTCATAGGCCGGACGATGCGAAGATTTCATCCCCAGCCACGGATCGCCCGCGCGCAGACGCTCGGCCGCGATGCCCACGCACCATTCCGGCGGGTTCGGGGCCAAGGGCGCATGGCTCAGCGTGAACCGCCCCCCCGCATCGACCGACAGCCGCGCCCGCAGCACCGCGCCCCGCGGCAGATCCGCCAGCAGCGCCGCGGCCCGCGCATGGTCCAGCCCCCAGCCAAGCCGCGCGCAGCCCCGCCGCAGCCGCGCCAGATGCAGCGGCCAGAGCGCGATGCCCCCGTCCGCCTCCGCGCGCATCGTCTCGAACAGGGTCAGGCCCGGGGGGTGGGGCTCAGGAATGCGGCCTTGCACAACGCCTCCTCCCATTCGGATGCGGCCTCGCTGTCATGGACGATCCCGCCGCCCACATTCAGGCGCAGCCGGTCCGGCGCGGCCAGCCAAGGGGACCGGATCGCCACCGAAAAGCGCATCGGCCCCGCGGGATCGACCCAACCGATGGCACCGCAATAGACCTCGCGCGGGGCTGCCTCCAGCTCGGCGATGATCTCCATCGCGCGGATCTTGGGCGCCCCGGTGATGGATCCGCAGGGAAACAGCGCGCCCAGGATCTGGGCCAGGCCCACGCCGGGCGCCAGCCGCCCCTGGACGGTCGAGACCATCTGATGGACGGTGGCATAGGTCTCGACATGGAACAGCTGGGGGACGCGGACGCTGCCGGGCAGGCAGATGCGGCTGATGTCGTTGCGCAGAAGGTCCACGATCATCAGGTTCTCGGCGCGGTTCTTTTCCGATCCACGCAGCGCCGCGATGGTCGCGGCGTCGTCGGGCGCGCGGGCGGCAGTGCCCTTCATGGGTCGGGTGGTGACTATGCCCTGCCCGTCCACGGCAAAGAACAGCTCCGGGCTGCGCGACAGGACGGGGGGGCCGCCCAGATCGACGAAGGCCCCTTCGGGGACCGGCTGGCGCGCGGCCAGCATCGCATAGAGCGCCAGCGGATCGCCCGCGACCTCGGCCTCGATCGGGAAGGTCAGGTTGATCTGATAGGTGTCGCCGGATTCGATCAGCCGATGCACCGCCGCGATGGCCGCGTCATAGCGCGCCCGGTCCCAGAGCGGCCGCACCGCCCCGATCCGCCCCCCCGGTTCGGGCAGCGGCGGCGCGGGGCGCGGGGCGTCGAAGACCCCCATCAGGATCAGCGGCATGGCGCGATCCGCAGGCATCAGCTCGGCCAGGCGCGGGGTCAGGGCGTGACCCAGCTCGTAGGACAGGTATCCCGCCAACCATTGCCCCCGCGCGGTCGCCGCCTGCATCGCGGCCAAGGCCAGGCCGACGCCCTGCGGCGTATCGGCCCGGATCACCGTCTGCGGGGCCGCGAAGATCGTGCCCTGCCCAAGGGGTCCGGTGTCGAAGCGGATGCTGCCGGTCATCCCTTGGCCTTCTGCGCGGCGCGACCCTCGCGGACCTTGGTGGCCAGGTCGCGGGCCACGGCGAAGGCGCCCTTGATGCGTTCGGCATCGGTGGCGAAGTCGCGTTTCAGCACGACCTTGTTGTCGGTGACCTTGGCGGTGCCGCGCTCGTCGGACAGGAATTCCACCAGGCCCGCGGGGTTGGGGAACTTGTCCATGTGGAACTGGACCGTGACGCCCTTGGGGCCCACGTCCAGCTTCGAGATATTGGCGCGTTTCGCCATCGCCTTGATGCGGATCACCAGCAGCAGCGTGTTCACCTCGCGCGGCAGGGGGCCGAAACGGTCGATCAGCTCGGCCGCGAAGCCCTCCAGCTCGACCTTGGTGGTCAGCTCGGCCAAGCGGCGATAGAGGCCAAGCCGCACGTCCAGATCGGGGATATAGCTGTCAGGAATGGTCACCGGCACGCCCAGGTTCAGCTGGGGCGCCCATTCATCCTCGGGCGTGCCCTCCAGCTCTCCGGATTTCAGCTTGGCGATCGTCTCCTCCAGCATGGCCTGATAGAGCTCGAAGCCGACCTCCTTGATATGGCCCGACTGCTCCTCGCCCAGAAGGTTGCCCGCGCCGCGCAGGTCCAGGTCCTGGGATGCCAGGTTGAAGCCCGCCCCCAGCCCGTCGATGGACCCCAGGAATTTCAGCCGCCGCATCGCCTGCGGGGTCAGCGGAACGCGGGGTTTCGTGGTCAGATAGGCATAGGCCCGCGCCTTGGACCGCCCCACGCGACCGCGGATTTGATAGAGCTGCGACAACCCGAACATGTCCGCGCGCCAGACGATCATCGTGTTCGCGGTCGGGATATCCAGCCCCGATTCCACGATGGTCGTGGCCAGCAGCACGTCATGGCTGCCGTCGTAGAAGGCGTTCATCCGCTGATCCAGATCGCCCGCCGCCAGCTGGCCGTGGGCCACGATATAGTTCAGCTCGGGCATGTTCTCGGTCAGCCAATGCTCGACCTCGGGCAGGTCGGTCAGGCGCGGCACCACGAAGAAGGACTGACCGCCGCGATATTTTTCGCGCAAAAGCGCCTCGCGGATGGTGACGCTGTCGAATTCGCTGACATAGGTGCGGATCGCCAGGCGGTCCACCGGCGGCGTGCTGATGACCGACAGGTCGCGCACCCCGGTCAGGGACAGCTGCAGCGTGCGCGGGATGGGCGTCGCGGTCAGGGTCAGGACGTGGATGTCGGAGCGTAGTTCCTTCAGGCGCTCCTTATGGGCCACGCCGAAATGCTGCTCCTCGTCGATGATCAGCAGGCCGAGATTCTTGAAGCACACGCCCTTGGCCAGCACGGCATGGGTGCCGACGACGATATCCACCTGCCCGTCCGACAGGCCGGTGCGGGTGGCGTTAGCGTCCTTGGTGCTGACAAAGCGCGACAGTGGGCGCACGGTGATCGCGGTGCCGCGGAAGCGTTCGACAAAGCTGCGGTAATGCTGGCGGGCCAGCAGGGTCGTGGGGGCGACCACGGCGACCTGCATCCCTTGGCTTGCGGCGATGAAGGCGGCGCGCATCGCGACCTCGGTCTTGCCGAAGCCCACATCGCCCACGACCAGCCGGTCCATCGGGCGGCCCATTGCCAGATCGCCGGCCACATCCTCGATGGCTGACAGCTGGTCGTCGGTCTCGCTATAGGGAAAGCGCGCGGCAAAGGCCTGCCAGTCGTGGTCCTCGGGCTCCAGCACCGGGGCGGGGCGCAGCAGGCGTTCGGCGGCGACACGCATCAGCTTGTCGGCGATCAGCTTGATGCGTTCCTTGAGGCGCGCCTTGCGGGCCTGCCAGGCGCCGCCACCGAGGCGGTCCAGTAACCCCTCCTCATGGCCGTAACGCGACAGCAGCTCGATATTCTCGACCGGGACATAAAGACGGTCGCCGCCCGCATATTCCAGCGCCACGCAGTCATGCGGCACCTTCAGCGCCATGATCGTCTCGATGCCGGTATAGCGGCCGATGCCGTGTTCGACATGCACGACCAGATCTCCGGGCGACAGGGTCTGGGTGTCCTTGAGGAAATTATCGGCCTTGCGCCGTTTCTTGGCACCCCGGATCAGCCGGTCGCCCAGCACGTCCTGTTCCGAAATGACCGCGATCCGCCCCAAGGCGGTGCCATCCGCGACGAACCCCTCCTCCAGCGGCCAGACGGCAAGGCCGACGGACCCCGCAGCCTCGGGCAGGTCGCGCAGATCCGTGATGGGCTTGGCGCCCGCCAACCCCTCATCGGTCAGAAGCCCCGACAGGCGGTCGCGCGCCCCGTCGGAGAAGCTGGCGATGACCACGCGATGTGTGCGGGCCAGCGCCTTGACGTGATCGGCCAGGGCGCTGAACAGGTTGATCTGTTCGGCCTGCCGTTCGGGGGCGAAATTGCGCCCCGGCCGCCCGCCCGCATCCAGCACGCCCGGACCGGGGGGCTGGTTCAGCACCGACAGGCGCAGCACGCGATGCGGGGCCAGCCAGGCGGTCCATTCGCTTTCCGTCGGGAACATCGCGTCGGGGGGGATGGGCTTGTAGACCGTATCCGTGCGCCCCTTGGCGGCCATGGCGGCGCGGCGGGCGTCGAACTGTTCGCGGATCGTGTTGCGCCGCGCGTCGATCACCTGGCCCAGATGGTCGTCCAGCACCACCGATGCGCCGGGCAGATAGTCGAAGACGCTCTCGGTCCGGTCGTGGAACCACGGCAGCCAATGTTCCATGCCCGCCGTCTTGCGCCCCGCGCTGACGCTTTCATAGAGCGGGTCGCTGGTCCCGCCGCCATATTCGGCGCGATAGGCCTGGCGGAACCGGGTGATCGAGGCCTCGTCCAGGATCACCTCGGACATGGGGGCCAGCTCGACCCGGTCCAGCTTTTCGGTGGTGCGCTGCGTGTCGGGATCGAACCGGCGCGCCCCGTCCAGCACATCGCCGAACAGATCCAGCCGGATCGGCCCGGTGGTGCCCGGGGGATAGATGTCGATGATGCCGCCCCGGATCGCGTAGTCGCCCGGATCGGTGACCGTGGGGCTCTGCACGAAGCCCATGCGGACCAGGAAATCGCGCAAGGCCCCTTCGTCGATGCGGTCGCCCACGCGGGCCATGAAGGCCGTGCCGCGCACCAGATCGCGCGCAGGCACGCGCTGCAGCACCGCGTTCAGCGTGGTCAGCAGCACGAAGGGCCCCTTGACGCGGCCCTGCGCCAGCCCGGCCAGCGTGGCCATGCGCGCGGCCTGAACCTCGGGCGCGGGGGACACGCGGTCATAGGGGGTCGTGTCCCAGGCCGGGAAATCCAGCACGGCCAGATGCGGGGCCATGAAGGCCAGCGCCGCGCGCATCGCCTCCATGCGGCGGTCGTCGCGGGCCACGTGGATCACGGGGGCGCCGCGGTTTTCGGGTCGCGCGGCCTCGCGCGCGATCAGCGCGGCGTCATAGCCTTCGGGCGCGCCGGACAGGATCAACTGGTCGGACATGCGCCGTCAGGTATAGGGCCGGGCCGCGAAGTCAAGCGGCCTCAGAACCCGTTGGGATGCATCAGCGTCCACAGCGTCCCCCACAGCACCGTCACCGCCACCGCCACCATCGACAGCAGCGTCACCCAGCGCCGGTGCCAGACCATCCGCCGGGCCGCCTGTTCGGCCGCCTGCGACAGATCGGCGCGACCGTCCTGCGCCGCCTCGATCAGCGGCACCAGCCGGCGCGCCAGCCCCACCCGCAGCCAGAAGAGCAGCCAGAAGGGCAGCAGCAGCAGGAACAGCGCCTGCGCCATCTCCAGCCAGAAGACAAAGCCGAAGACCCCGAGCGAGGTCAGCAGGAAACTGGTCACGCCCAGGAATATCACCCCCTCGCGCGGGCCCAGCCGCCAGCGCGGCAGCACCAGCGACAGCCAGTCCAGCAGGGTGATGACCGCGGTACCGTCCGATTGCCCGTGGGACTGGGCCAGGCGGGCGCGGGTCAGCACCTCGGTCGGCACGCCCAGCACGCTGCGCCCGGTGGCCGACCACATGCCCAACAGGACCAGCCAATACCAGATCGTCGCGAAGGACCGGCTGTCCAGCAGGCCGATCAGGCTGTTGACTTGCGGCACGGGCAGTTCCTTGTCCTTGGCTGCGGGCGACCTTAGAACGGGTTTTCGACAAGGGAAAGCCACCCGCTTGTCCCACCCCCCGGATCCGAGGTTCCCATGGCCAGCCCCATCATCGCGCCCTTTCCCGCATCGCGCCTGCGCCGCCTGCGCCGCACCGCCAACATCCGGGCGATGGTGTCGGAACGCAACCTGACCCCCGCCAACCTGATCTGGCCGATCTTCGTGACCGAGGTGCCCGGCGCCGAGGGCGAGATCGCCTCGATGCCCGGCGTGGAACGGCTGACCCTGGACGGGGTGCGGCGCGCGGCCGAACGCGCGGCGCGGCTGAACATCCCCGCCATCTGCATCTTTCCCCATTCCGACCAGGACAGCCGCACCGAGGGCTGCGAACGCGCATGGGACCCCGACAATATCGGCAACCTGGCGATCCGCGCCGTCAAGGAGGAGGTCCCCGACCTGGCCGTGATGACCGACATCGCGCTGGACCCCTATAATGCCAACGGCCATGACGGCCTGGTCGTCGACGGCGAGATCCTGAACGACGAGACGGTCGAGGCGCTGGTCCGCATGGCCTTGGTCCAGGCGGAATGCGGCGCCGACATCCTGGGCCCGTCGGACATGATGGACGGGCGCATCGCCGCCCTGCGCGCGGCCCTGGAACGCGAGGGGCACAAGCATGTCGCGATCCTGTCCTATGCCGCGAAATTCGCCAGCGCCTTCTATGGGCCGTTCCGCGACGCGGTCGGCGCCTCGGGGCGGCTGGTCGGCGACAAGAAAACCTATCAGATCAACCCCGCCAACCGCGGCGAGGCGATCCGCTGCGTCGCCCGCGACCTGGCCGAGGGCGCGGACATGGTCATGGTCAAGCCCGGCATGCCCTATCTGGACATCTGCCAGGCCGTGAAGGAGGAGTTCGGCGCCCCCACTTTCGCCTATCAGGTCAGCGGCGAATACGCGATGCTGGAAGGGGCGATCCGCAACGGCTGGCTGTCGCGCGAGGCGATGGTGGAAAGCCTGCTGTGCTTCCGCCGGGCGGGATGCGACGGCATCCTCAGCTATTTCGCGCCCACCGTGGCCGAGATGCTGGCGTGACCTGCCCCCTTGGCGTATCCTGACGGGCAACGGGCCGCCACAAGGCCCGATCCTGACATGAGGCGACAGATGACCCATTCCCGGAACATGACCCGGCGCACCCTGCTGCTGACGGGGGGCGCGGCGCTGATGCTGGGCGCCTGCACCAATGCGGTGGGCACGGACGGCGCGGCCCAGGTCGATGCGCGGGTCGACCAGACCCATCAATACCTGATCCAGTCCTATCCCGCCGCCCAGCCTTTGGTCGAGGGGGCGCGCGGCGTGCTCTACATGCCGCTGATGACCGAGGCCGCCCTGGGCTTCGGCGGGGCCTATGGCCAGGGCGCGCTGCGCATCGGCGGGCAGACGGTGGATTACTATTCCGCGACGCGGGCCACGGTGGGCCTGCAGGCCGGGGCGCAGCAATATGCGCATGTCCTGATCTTCCAGACCGACGAATCCCTGGCCGCCTTCCGCGCGGCGCCGGGCTGGACGGCGGGGGCCGGGGCCTTCTATGCGATCCCGTCGGGGGGGATGGCGGTCGGCGCGGACACGTTCAGCGCCCAGTTCCCGGTCGTGGCGATGATCTTCGGCCAGTCTGGCCTGATCGCCGGCGCCGCGATCGAGGGGACGAAATACACCCGCATCATCCCCTCGACCCTGCCCGACATCCGCTTCGGCACGGTGGGGATGCCCGGCTGACGCCTCAGGCCGGGCGGGGCGCGGCCAGGCCGATGACCATCGCCGCCTCGAACCCGCCCGGGACCTGGGTCACCTCGGCATAGGCGCCCTGCCCCGCGCGGCGCGCGATGCCGTCGCGGTCGTTGAAGATCAGCCCCCGCGTCGATCCGCGCGCATATTCGGGGCGCTGGTCGAACACCGCGCGGCTGAAGCGGTCGGGAAAGAAGATCTGGCCCGTCAGCATGGACCGCTGGCCCATCAGCACCTTGAAATGCACATGGGTCGTGCGGCCCCGATACCAGCCGGGCCAGATGGTGCGGAAGGCCACCCGCCCCGCCGGATTGGTCATCTGCGACCCGCGCAGGAAGGCCTGGCCCCGCAGGTCGCCATCCGCCTGGCCCGCGACGCCGCTGTAATTGCCCTGCGCGTCGCAATGCCAGATATCGACCCGCGCCCCGTCGATGGGCCGGCAGCCCGCATCCACCACCTGCAGCCGCAAGGCCAGCGGATAGCCCGGCCGCCCGTCGCGGATGTCGGACCGCATCAGCTGGGGATCGACATAGAACGGCCCCTCGGTCGTCTCCGGGGTCAGCTGGCAGACATGGGTGGCGATCAGCCGGGCGTCGCGCGCATCGCGCGCCAGCGCGCGGCTGACCGCCCCCAGGCCCAGGACGGATGGCGCGGCCAAGGCAAGCGCCTTCAGCAGGTCACGGCGTGCGGTCATGCGGCATCCCCCTTCGGTGCTGCGGCCCATCATGGCCGGTCGCGCCGCCGCGCAAAGTCACATTGCCGTCAGGCGCCCTCGGTCGAGGTCAGGTGCCGCAGCCCGTGGGTCACATCCGCCCGCACCGCCAGCCGCAGCGCCGGTTCGTCCCCCGCCCGCAGCGCCGCCAGGATCATGCGGTGGTGGCGCGGCGGCTCGTTCCGGCGCACCCGGCCATAGAGCGCGCGCATCGTCGGCCCCAGCTGCAGCCAGATCGTCTCCAGCATGGCCAGCATGGCCGGGGCCTGGGCCCGCAGATAGAGCATGCGGTGGAATTCGAGGTTGCAGCGGATGTATCCGACCGCGTCATGGCGTTCGACCGCATCCGCGATCCGCCCGTTCATCAGGGCCAGCCGGTCGATCAGCGCGAAATGCGCGCGCGGCAGGGCACGGGCAGCCAGCTCCGGCTCGATCAGGGCGCGCAGCGCGGCCAGTTCCTCGATGCGGTCGTCCGACAGGGCGGGCGTCGCCACCCGGCCCGATCCCGACAGGGTCAGCGCGCCCTCGGCCACCAGGCGGCGCACCGCCTCGCGCGCGGGCGTCATCGAGACATGGTGGTCGCGCGCGATCCCGCGCAGCGTCAGCGCCCGGCCGGGCGGCAGCTCGCCCAGCATGATCTGGCCCCGCAGCGTGCGGTACAGCCGTTCATGGGTGGTGGGATCGGTCGGGCTCATGCGCCTGATGTGATCACAAAGCGCAGGCGCGTCAATCGCGGAACCGCCACTGCATCAGCCCCTGCCCCTCGGCCCGCAGCCAGGCGCGGTGGGGGGCATGGCCGGGCATCAAGGCCTCGACCGCGGCCCAGAAGCGGGGGGAATGGTCCATATGGGCCAGATGCGCGACCTCATGCGCGGCGACGTAGTGCAGGACGGCGGGCGGGGCCATGACCAGCCGCCAGTTGAACATCAGCCGCCCGTCATGGGTGCAGCTGCCCCAACGGGACCGCGTGTCGCGCAGCACAATGGCGCGATAGGGCCGCCCCAGGTCGCGCGCCAGCCCGTCGCAGGCCGCCCGCAACCGCGTCATCGCCAGCTGGCGCAGCCAGGCCGCGGCCGTGGCCCCCACCGCCCGGTCCTGCGGGATCAGAAGCCGCGCGCCGTTCACCGCCACGGCGCGCAGCGGCGCGGGCGTCAGGACCAGCGCCCGCCCCTCGACCGGCAGGGCCGCGCCCGCCGCGGCCAAAGACGGCGCCGGAACCCGCGACAGGGCCGCCCGCAGCCAGTCGCGCCGCGACAGCGCGAAGGCCCGGCCCTCGGCCTCGGCGGTGGCGGTGGGCAGGGTCAGGACCGGCCCGGAGCCGTCGCGCGGCACGCGCAGCGTCATCCGCCGCGCCCGCGCCGATCGCCGCAGCCGCAACTGCAGCCCGTCTTCCAGGATGATCCGCCGATCGCCGCTTGCCATGCCCGCCTTGGCCTGCCAGATAAAGCCTTTGACACCCCCCGGCCGCTATGGCAGGGGACGCCCGATTTCCCCTAATCGCGGCTGAAGGAGAATACCATGCCCAAAGAGGAATGGGGCACCAAGCGCCTGTGCCCGCATTGCGCGACCCGCTTCTACGACCTGAAGGCCGATCCGATGACCTGCCCGGCCTGCGGCAACACGTTCACCCTGACCAGCCTGACGGATGGCCGCGGCAAGACGCTGGTGACCGAAAAGACCGCCGCGACCACCAATGACGACCTGGTCGATGACGACGACGACATCTCCGAGGATTCCAACGATCTGGACGACGATCTGCTGGAGGAGGATGACGATGACGGCGACGTGTCGCTGGACGACATCGCCGACGTGGCGAGCGACGACGACGAATGACCCCGAAGGCCGCGCCCCCCCCAGCGCGGCCTTCGTCCTATCAAGGCCCCTTTTCCAAAGATTTCCCGATTTTTGCGACGGGCGTGTTTTTTCCGCTTGCGCCCCACCGCGCCCCCCCATATAGACCCCACACGCGGCGGCGCTGAGGCGCCTCGCAGACCTCCGGTGGGGCCATAGCTCAGTTGGTAGAGCGCTTGAATGGCATTCAAGAGGTCAGGGGTTCGACTCCCCTTGGCTCCACCAGTTCATTCCTTTATTTTGTTTTTCAGGAAGCCTCTTCGATCGTTGGGGAAATTCCATGTTGTGTCACTGGTAGGTGTTACAGTGGTGAGGCCGGAAGCCGTGACTGGACGCACCCGCTTGGCCCGCCGTGGAGCGGTCTTCTACCAGCGTGCGGCGATCCCTGTCGACATCAAGGACAGCTACCCAAAGGCGGAGGAAATGCTCTCCCTGAAGACCAAGGATCGTGCTGAGGCGCTACGCTTAGTCCGCATTGCCGCCGTGGAAGTCGATGAACGCCTCGCCAAGCATCGCCGCAGGATCACCCTTTAACAGGCTGCGCTTCTAGACGATCTGACACCCGGCCAGATCGCCACAGCCAAAGCTGCCTACTTCCGCCACTTACTGGAAGAGGACGAGGACGTCAGGTTCGCTGGCATTGTGGATCTGGATGATGGGGGCAGGGCTATCGGTCCGCCGTCGGACGACCCCCATCCCACCTTTGACGAGCACGGCCAAATCGCTGACGACTGGAGGCAGGACAGGGTTGGGGTCTGTCATAATTTGTGCCGGTCATCCTGCCGCTGACCGAACTTTCGCAGTTGCAAGATGCGCTGCAGGTGACTGCGAAGATTCAATTCATGATGTGCGGCTTTCTAATTGACCAAAAATGGCCCGGCGACGAGTTGTTCAGTCCCGGCATCTGTTGGATCGGATTTGGGATGAATCTGTCTGGCTCAGATGTCCAGATCTTGCGGATGTATTCGTAGGGTGTGAGTGACGTTGCCCCCAACTTCTATCCAGGGTGAGCGAGACTCCGGGTTTGAGTTTTGCCTGTTTGGGCGGGTTGGGCAACGGGGGCTGGCGCGGAGCTTTACGGGTTGCGCAGCGTCAGGCCCCGTTGCGGTGTGAAGGTTTGGGCGAACTCCGCAGGCGTCTGCCAGCCGAGGCGCGAGTGCGGGCGTTCGGTGTTGTAGTCCATACGCCAGGCGGCCAGCGTGGCTCGGGCATGGTTCAGGGACGGGAACAGCGTCTCGTTCAAAAGCTCGTCGCGCAACCGACCATTGAAGCTCTCGATGAAGGCGTTCTGGGTCGGCTTGCCCGGCGCGATATAATGCCAGTCGATCTTGCGGTCGTCGGCAAAGGTCAGGATCGCGTTCGAGGTGAACTCGGTGCCATTGTCGCTGACCACGGTTCCGGGCTTTCCGCGGGCCTCGAACAGCGTTGCCAGTTCCCGCGCAACCCTTGCGCCGGACAGGGACGTGTCGGCGATCAGGGCGAGGCATTCCCGCGTGCAGTCATCCACCACGGTCAGCACCCGGAAGCGGCGGCCATCGGTCAGCTGGTCGGAGACGAAGTCCAGCGACCAGCGCTGGTTCGGCATCAGCGGAAGCGCCATCGGGGCTCGTGTCCCTATCGCCCGTTTGCGGCCACCGCGGCGACGGACATGCAGCCGCTCCTCGCGATAGATGCGGAACAGCCGCTTGTGATTCACCTCATGACCCTCACGGCGCAGGAAGACATGCAGCCGTCGATAGCCGAACCGGCGGCGCACCCGCGCCAGTTCTTTCAGCCGATCGCGCAGCACGGGGTCATCCTGCCGGATCGCCTCATAGCGCATGGTCATCCGACAACATCCGATCACCCGGCACGCCCGCCGCTCGCTCATCCCGTGGCCTGACACCAGATACGCGATCGCTTGCCGCTTCGCGGCGGGCGTCACCACTTTTTTCCCAGCAGGTCCTTCAGAGCCGAATTGTCCAACATGGCGTCGGCGAGCAGCTTCTTGAGCCTCCCGTTCTCATCCTCGAGCGCCTTCAGCCGCTTTGCCTCGCTGACATCCATGCCGCCATATTTGGCTTTCCACTTGTAGACGGTCGCATCGCTGACGCCGTGCTTGCGGCACAGATCGGCGACGGAAACGCCGGCCTCGTGCTCCTTTAGAATGCCGATGATCTGATCCTCGGTGAACCTGCTGCGCTTCATCTCTGGTCCTCTCGGTTAGGCTGTTCAGTCCCGGCATCTGGTGGATCGGATTGACGATGAATCTGTCTGGCTCTGAAGTCCAGACCTTGCAGATGTATTCGTAGGGTGTGACACCGCTCAGCGTCTTGAGCCTGCGTGCGAAATTGTAGGCGGCGATGAAATCGGCGAGGTGCGTGCGCAGCTGGCTGTGGCTGTCGTAGTGGTAGCGCTTGACGGTCGCGTCCTTGATCGTCCTGTTCATCCGCTCGACTTGGCCATTCGTCCACGGGTGGTTGGGCTTGGTCAGCCGATGCTCGATCCCGTTTGCCTCGCAAATCATGTCGAACCGCATTTGCCGAGAGTAAGGAGTGTTACGGTTTCGAGGCTGCTCTGCGAACTGGATGCCATTATCGGTCAGGATCGTGTGGATGCGGTAGGGCACGACGTCCAGAAGGTGCTCCAGGAACTCCCAAGCGGTTTTCCTGTTGGCCTTTTCCGCCAATTGAACGACAGCAAATTTGCTGGTGCGATCAATGGCTACGAAGAGGAAGAGCTTGCCTTCGGCCGTCTGCACCTCGGCGATGTCGATATGGAAGAAACCTATCGGGTAGCGCTTGAACTTCGCACGCTTGGGCTTGTCCCCGCCCACGTCCGGCAGTCGCGAAATGCCATTCCGCTGCAGGCATCGGTGCAGCGCCGAGCGCGTCAGATGTGGGATAGAGGGCTGAAGAGCGTAGAGGCAGTCGTCCAACGGCAGCAGCGTATGGCGCCGAAACGCGACGATTGTTGCTTCCTCGGCCTCACTCAAGACCGTGGAGCGTGGCTCCTTCGGCCCAGTCTTACGGTCCTCAACTGTCTCGCGCTTGCGCCACTTCGCGACAGTCTTTGGGTTGATGCCGAGCTCCCGGCTCAGCTGCGCGAGCGAAGCTTGCGATCGCTGTATTGCAGCTCTGACAGCGTGCGTGGTCGTGGCGCTCCCGTGACGAACTTGTCCCATAATGCTTCCTTCCATTCCTGCGAAAGGATTGCACCATCAAACCATGGGATCAAACACCTAGGGGCATAGCGAGCGCGATCGTTCCCATATCCGGCACAACCTGCTGCCGGATGGCCGCTATGACGAAGCAAGGGGAGACCGTGAAAGTGCCTATCAGGGCCGGTATGAGGTTCGTGACCGGCACATCGACTACTGGGACGACACCGGTTTCACGGCCGACGGTGAGTTCAACGACGACGTCCTCCACCACGCTGGCATGATCCTTTACCGAAAGGAATAGGACCGGCACGAGCGCTTCATTGGCCTCAAGGCGCCGTCGCGCCGGCCTTCGTCCGCGGCAGCGTGTTTAGATAGGCGCCGCACATGATGTGCAGGTTCCGGCGGAGCGCGTCCGTGTCCTCCGCCGAAAGTCCCCTCTCGAAGGCGTTGCGCACCGTGCCGTAGATCACGGAGGTCAGCGTCAGGTTGATCGCTGCGGCATCTTCAAGGGCAACATCAGGCGCGGTCGCCAGCATGGCCGTTGTCGCCCCGTCCACCCGCGCCGCAAAGTCTTGCAGCAGGGACTCGTTGTCCAACTCGACCACCGAGCGGTAGAGGGCCCGGGTGACCTCGGCCCGCTCTGTCTTCGCCTGCCAGTAGGCGTCGATCAGCGCCGCCATCATCTGCGCGATCGGCTTTCCACTCTCAGCTGCCGCAACAGCCTCGATCTTTGCCGCAAGCGCATCCAGATAGCGCGCGTTGAGCGCGTAGATCAGTGCCTGCTTGTGCGGGAAATACTGATACATCGTGCCGACCGATACGCCCGCCCGCTCGGCCACCCAGGTGGTGGTCAGGCCCGCCATTCCGTCCCGCAGCAGAACCTGAATCGTCGCCTCGAAGATGGCATCCACCGTCACGCGCGCGCGGCGCTGCAGCGGGCTTTTCCGGGCCTTCAGGCCGGCTGGCGCCGTGTCAGGCATATGCGAATCCAAAAGCTGAAGCTCCGCTCATATTTTGTGGCGAAGCTAAGGGAAAAGGAAGCCGACATGACAGAGAAGAAGATTGCTTTGGTCACAGGCGCCAACAAGGGGATCGGCCTTGCCATCGCACGACAACTAGCCGAAGCGGGAGTCCATGTCCTGATCGGCGCCCGTGACGAGACGCGCGGCACGGCAGCCGCGGCCCAGCTGGCCGCAGACGGCCTCGCCGCCGACTGGATCAGGCTGGACCTGGACGATCACGCGACGCTTGATGCTGCCGCGGCGGAAATGGAGGCGCGGCACGGGAGGCTCGACATCCTGGTGAACAACGCCGGGATCTTCGATCCCGCTGACGGTGCCCCCGGCGCGGCATCCGTCAAAGCGGTGCGCCGCGTGATGGAGGTCAACTTCATCGGCGCCCTTGCCGTGACGCAGGCAATGCTGCCGCTGCTGCGGAAGTCGCCGGCCGCGCGGATCGTGAACCTGTCCAGCTCGCTCGGCTCGCTGGCGCTGAACGGCGATCCCTCCTCGACCTACTACGCGCAGCAGTTCATCGGCTACAACGCCTCGAAGGCGGCGATGAACATGCTGACGGTGCAGCTCCACGAGGCGCTGAAGTCGGACGGCATCAAGGTGAACTCGGTCAGTCCCGGCTTCGTGAAGACGGATCTGACCGGCTACGGCACGATGACCCCCGAGGAAGGGGCGCGCCTGCCGGTCCATTTTGCGCTTCATGCCGGCGAAAGCGGCCTCTTCGTCGAGCCGGATGGCCGCAGCCCATGGTGATGGGAGCAGCAACAGCTGGCAGCAGGTGCTCGCTGCCACCGCTCCTCAGGCGTTCGGGAGGCGGGCGATGACCTTGATCTCGAAGTCGAAGCCGGCCAGCCACGTCACGCCGACCGCGGTCCAAGTCGGGAACGGCGTCTTCGGGAAGAAACGCTCCTTCACCGGCATCAGGATCGGAAGCTGCGCCTCGGGGTCCGTGTGGAAGGTCGTGACGTCGATGATGTCATCGAAACCGCAACCCGCGGCCTGCAGCACTGCCTCGAGATTGGCAAAGGCACGCTCGACCTGGCCGAGGTAGCTGTCTTCGGGCTGGCCATCCTCGCGGCTGCCGACCTGACCGGATACGAACAGCAGATCGCCCGAGCGGACGGCGGGGGAGTAACCATGCGCATCATAAAGCGCATGGCGGGCGGAGTTTCCGGGGTAGATGGCGTCGCGTTGGGCCATGGTCTTTCTCCTGTGATGGAAGCTGTTTTAAGCCTGAGGGAGCGCGCTTCCCTCTGGAGACGAATTCAGATACGCTGCGTATCTAGAAACTATTTACATACGCAACGTATGTCAATGGGAGCGAACGCGGGAGATGCCATGGCCAGGCGAACACGGGCAGAGATGATGGAGGACACGCGGCGCAAGCTAGTCGCCTCGGCACGCGCGGCATTTGCCGGAAAGGGCTTTGCCAGCACCTCGATGGACGACCTGACGGCTGCTGTCGGGCTGACTCGCGGGGCGCTCTACCACAATTTCGGCGACAAGAAGGGGCTCTTCGCGGCGGTCGTGGACGAGATCGACGCCGAAATGGCGGGCCGGGCGCGCCGGCTTGCTGAGGCGGAAGCGACGGCGTGGAACGCGCTTCTGGCCGAAGGTTGCGCCTATATCGAGATGGCGCTCGACCCCGAGGTGCAGCGCATCGTCCTGCGCGATGGCCCGGCGGTGCTGGGCGATCCGGCGCAATGGCCGAGCCAGAACCGCTGCCTCGACGCTACGCGCGCGGCAGTGGCCGAACTGAAGGCCGAGGGCGTTCTGCGGCCGGTGGACGTGGAGGCGGCATCGCGCCTCCTGAACGGCGCGGCCCTGAACGCGGCACTCTGGGTGGCGGCCTGCGAGGACCCCGCGGCAATGCTGCCGAAGGCGCAGGAGGCGTTCCGGATGCTCGCTGAGGGACTTCTGGCGGAACACGCATCGCAGCTCTTGAAGAAGACACGTGGTGCCGAACTTCGATGAGCTATTCCGGACCGAACTGCCGGCGAAGATCACACTCGGCATCTGGCGGTCAAAACTGCCGCCGATAGCATCAACGTCCAGTCCCGGATACTTCAGGGCCTGCTGGGGTTTGCCGGCAACCGCATCGCGCTGGCCTGGATCGTTCTCGGCGCTGCCGGCCTGGCGGGGCTGGTGACAGGTGTCGCGACTGACCGCCTTGGCCTCGCCCATGTCCACCGGCTGTCGCTGGCGCTAATGGCGGTCGCGGTGATCCGCCTTGCGGCGGGCGGTGCGGCTGCCATCCTGCCCTATTTCGCCATGGGACTGTTCGGAGCAGGCTACATCATCTCGTCGGGCACGCTTCTGCTGTGGGGGATCACGCTGTTCCCAGACCGCGCCGATCTCGGCCTGGGACTGCCGTTCCTGATGATTGCAGCGGGGCAGACGGCGGGCGCGCCGGCTTTCGGCGCGTTGCTCGACATAGCAGGTGCGCCGGTGGCCCTTGCCGCTGCAGCGTTGCTGATGGCGGGCGCCGCCTTGCCGGCGCCCGCATGTCACGGCGTCGTCACTGCAACGGCTGACCCCACCTGCGCCTCGTGACTCCGACATTGCCGCAGGAGGATCAGGCGCGGTCCGGCTGGCGTTCAAGCTTCTCCGCCGCCTCGCGCAGCGCCGTCTGAAGGGACGCGGCGAGCCTCGATATGGCCGGATCGGGATCCTCTGCCGCTGCCGCGAAATCGTCCGCGATCTTGCGCAGACCGTCTGCCGTGCCGCCGAGGCCGAAGCATAGTCCGACCATCATGTGGACAGCTATATCCGCCAAGTGATCGACCTCGGCCTGTAGTTCAGCAAGACGGATGTCGGTATCGCTCATTGTCGTTCTCCGGCGGTCACAAGGCTTGAGCATCCTTTCGTTTAAAGCTTCGCCACTTACCTGCACCAAGCATCGCATATAGGTCTCTGCTTCTTGCAGGGCCACGGCAAGATCCTGGTCGAGAACCGTCACGGAACCGATCTGGCCGTTGTAGCTCGCGCATATCGAATAGCGGCGGAAAGTGTATCCCTCTGCTACCTTATCCCAAGTGCCAGAGGAGCTCGCATTGCCTATCCATGTGCCATAATTCCGGATGCCCTCCCTATGAGATCATTGTTCGCCAACGCAGCTAGTCGATCTCGCTGCGGCATGCTTGAACGGCCGCTTAAGGGAAGCTGCACCGCAGCACCTGAGCGGTGTTGACCGTCCGCAATGGGCCGAGGACACGTGTCGGAGGCTGAATTACACCCTTTTTGTCGCCACGCGCGTGCTCTTCGATCGCACCGAGGTAAGCCGAGCAGCGACCATATCATATAGTAGTTGTTTGACAATCAGCCCCCGCCAGACGCGGAACCTTTCATACCCGGAGAGCTTCGTGAGCATTATAGAAGAAGTTGTCACACGCGCACGTGCCACCGAGCACGGCTTCAAGGACCTGAAGCTGCTTGCTGAGGGTCTTGTCTCGTCCGCCCCCCCCGAGCAAGCCACGAGGATTGCGCTGGACCTGTTGCGCTCGGATGTTCATCAGGCCCGATGCGTGGGGACTTTTGTTCTGGGACAACTGGCAGCATCTGACGCAGACGCGCTCAACATTATGAAACAGCAAGTCAGCTAGGCTCCAGACTCATTAAGTTTCACAGCCAGAACAAGACGGTTGCGGCGAGCATGATCGCTGAGAAGAACGTTTCCGGGCAGCGGTCATAACGGGTTGCGACGCGCCTCCAGTCCTTCAGACGTCCGAACATGATTTCGATGCGGTTACGCCTTTTGTAACGCCGCTTGTCGTATTTGACGACCTTCTTGCGGGACCTCCGTCCGGGGATGCAAACCTTTATCCCCTTGTCTTTCAAAGCGTCTCTGAACCAGTCAGCATCGTAGCCCCTGTCGGCCAGAAGCCACTCAGCCTTCGGCAGGCTGCCCAGCAGCGCCGCCGCGCCGGTGTAATCGCTAGGCTCCAGACCCATTGATCTTACGGTCTTTGCATGATTCAGGCTCCTCAAGGAGACCTGATCGATGAGTAATCTTTACTGGCTGAGCGACGCCCAAATGGAGCGTCTGAAACCGTTCTTTCCCAAGAGCCATGGCAAGCCCCGGGTCGATGATCGTCGCGTCCTCAGCGGCATAATTTTCATCAATCGTAATGGGTTGCGGTGGTGTGACGCGCCGAAGGAATACGGCCCGGCCAAAACCCTCTACAACCGCTGGAAGCGCTGGAGCGATAACGGGGTTTTTGCCCGGATCATTGTCGGCCTTGCCGCCGAGAGCGCCGAGCACAAGACGATCATGATTGACGCGACCTATCTCAAGGCACACCGCACGGCCTCGAGCCTTGGGGTGAAAAAGGGGGGCGCGGGCGCCAGATCGGGCGCACCAAAGGCGGTATGAACACCAAGTTGCACGCTGTCGCCGATGCGAAGGGGCGGCCGATCGGGTTCTTCATGTCGGCCGGCCAGGTTAGCGATTACACCGGCGCGGCGGCGCTGCTGGGCAGCCTGCCGAAGGCTGAGTGGCTTCTGGCCGACAGGGGCTACGACGCTGATTGGTTCAGAGACGCTTTGAAAGACAAGGGGATAAAGGTTTGCATCCCCGGACGGAGGTCCCGCAAGAAGGTCGTCAAATACGACAAGCGGCGTTACAAAAGGCGTAACCGCATCGAAATCATGTTCGGACGTCTGAAGGACTGGAGGCGCGTCGCAACCCGTTATGACCGCTGCCCGGAAACGTTCTTCTCAGCGATCATGCTCGCCGCAACCGTCTTGTTCTGGCTGTGAAACTCAATGAGTCTGGAGCCTAAGGCCGCTTTGGGGGACCCTGCCGCTGACAGAGGCGCATGGTGACCGGCCGGTTTGGAGCAATGCGCCTCTCCCTTCAGAGTTCAGCAACAGCCGTTCCTACCAGCTCTCCTTCTCCGGCGCCCCTGATGCCGGCGGCATTGGCCTCATCCGTGTCGATATGCATTTCCGTCACGGTGCCGGGCGCGACGCGGATCAGCACGCGGTCGAAGACCAGGTCGCGGCCGCTCGCGCCGGTGATGCGGACGCGAATGAGGCTGCCATCGGTGAGGCCCATGGCCTCGGCATCCGCCGGGCTGGTGTGGATGTGCCGCGCGGCGACGATCAGACCGTTGCTGTCCAGTTGCCCGGCCGGACCGATCAGGCGCACGGTGGGGGTGCCGTCGAGCTTGCCGCTGTCGCGCACGGGCGCATCGAGTCCAAGCGCGAAGCTGTCGGTGCGTGATACCTCGATCTGGGTGCGCGGGCGCAGCGGGCCGAGGATCGCCACCCGCTCCAGCCGGCCCTTCGGCCCCTCCAGCGAGAGGCGTTCCTCTGCGACCCAGTTGCCCGGCTGCCGCAGGGGCGCTCCCGGGTTCAGGCGGTAGCCGGGGCCGAACAGGGCATCCACCGCATCGGCCGACAGGTGGACGTGGCGGCCCGAGACCGCCACCGGGATGCTGCGCGGGACCGGGGCGCGACGCGCCAGAAGCTGGCGCACCTCGCGCGCGATCATCAGCTGCTCGGCCGTTTCGGTCACGATGACCGCGACGCGGCTGCCCTGCGCCTGGATCTGCGGCGCAGCGCGATCGGTCAGGTCGGGCGCCCGGTTCAGGTCGTCGTCCAGCATCAGCCCCAGAAAGCTCAGCCCGTCGCAAATGCGCCGCCGCATCGAGGCAGAATTCTCGCCGATCCCCCCGGTGAAGACGACCGCATCCAGCCCGCCCATCGCCGCCGCATAGGCGCCGAGATACTTCCGCGCCCGGTAGGCGTAGATGTTGATGGCCAGCTGCGCCTCAAGATCCCCCGCCGCCGCGCGATCCTCGACATCGCGCATGTCCGCGCTGCCCGTCAGTGCCTTGAGGCCGCTGTCTGCGTAAAGCGCCGCCTCGATCTGCGGGATGTCCAGCCCCAGCTCGCGCTGCAGAAAGCCGAAGGCGCCGGGATCGACATCGCCCGAGCGCGTGCCCATCACCAGCCCCTCCAGCGGCGTCATCCCCATCGAGCTGTCGATGCTGCGCCCATATTGCACCGCGCAGGCGCTGGCGCCGTTGCCGAGGTGGATGCTGACGATCCTGAGGTCCTTCGCGTCCTGCCCGAGCGCCTCGGCCGCGCGCTGAGCGACATACCGGTGCGAGGTGCCGTGGAAGCCGAAGCGCCGCAGCCCTGCATCGCGCCACGCTTTGGGCACGGCATAGGTGGTGGCGCGTGCCGGGTTCGTCAGGTGGAAGCTGGTGTCGAAGACCGCGACCTGGGGCAGGTCGGGCCACAGCTGCCGCGCCAGCCGAACGGCTTGCAGCATCGCCGGATTATGCAGCGGCGCGAGCGGCGTCAGCGCTTCGATGCGGGTCTCGACCGCGTCGTCAATCCGCACCGGGCCGGTGAAGGCGGTTCCGCCATGCGCCAATCGGTGGCCGACGGCGTCGATCTTCTCGACGCCGTGACGATCCAGCAGCGCCGGAACGGCGGCGATGGCGCCAGCGAGATCCGGCTGCGGGGCGCGGCTGGTCTCACCGCCGATCTTCAGGTCGCAACCCTCCGGGCCGAAACGGTCGAAGCTGGCCTTGAAGACCTGCCGCTCACCGTCGAAGACGCCGAGCTTCAAGCTGGAGCTGCCGGCGTTGAAGACCAGAACCCTCATGCAGTGTCTCCTTTGGGATCTCGTTTCCAGAACGCGGCGGCGCGCTTGTCGAGTTCCAGCACCGCCAGAAGCAAGGCGCCCGCAGCCGCACAGGAGACCAGTTGCCACAGGGAAAGTGCAGCCGTGCCGAACAGCGCCTGAAGCGGCGGCGCATAGGTCAGCAGCGCCTGCAATGCCAGCACCACGGCCAGCGCCATCAGGACAGCGGGCGTTCCGCGTGTGCCCTCGACTGTCGCCGAGGCGCCGTGCCGGTAGCGGACCGAGAACAGGTAGAAGATCTCCATCGCGACCAGCGTGTTGACCGCCATCGTCCGCGCCACGTCCAAATCCGCCCCTGTGGCCAGCGCCATCTCGAACTGTCCGAAGATGCCGATGGTGAAGAGGACCGAGACCAGCATGATGCGCCAGAGCACAAAGCGCGACAGGATCGGCGCCGAGGCTGGACGCGGCGGGCGTGCCATCACGCCCATCTCGGGCGGCTCGAAGGCCAGCGCCATCGCCAGCGCGACCGAGCTGAGCATGTTCACCCAGAGGATCTGCAGGGGCGTGATCGGCAAGGTCAGCGCGAAGAGCACGGCGATGATCAGGCTCATGCTTTCGCCGCCGTTCACCGGCAGCAGGAAGCTGATGACCTTCTTGAGGTTCTCGTAGACCGTCCGCCCCTGCCGCACTGCCTCTGCGATCGAGGCGAAGTTGTCGTCCGCCAGCACCAGATCGCTCGCCTCGCGCGCCGCCTGAGAGCCCTTCTGCCCCATCGCGATGCCTGCATCGGCGCGCTTCAGCGCCGGCGCGTCGTTCACCCCGTCGCCGGTCATCGCGACCACGGCCCCCGGCGCCTGCAGCGCCATCACGAGGCGCAGCTTGTGTTCGGGGCTGGTGCGGGCAAAGACATCGGTGACCGCTGCGGCGCCGATCAGCGCCTCGTCGTCCAGCGCGTCAATCTGCGCCCCGGTCAGCACGCGGTCCGGGCGCGCCAGCCCGATCTGGCGGCCAATGGCGGCGGCGGTGCCCGCGTGATCGCCGGTGATCATCTTGACCGCGATGCCGGCGCGGCGGCAGTCGGCCACGGCGGCAATCGCCTCGGGACGCGGCGGGTCGATCAGGCCAACGAGGCCGACAAGGACAAGCCCGGCTTCGACATCCGCGTGGTCCAAGGCCGGCCCGTCATGCGGTTTCTGGGCCAGTGCCAGAACGCGCATCCCGTCTGCCGCGATGGCTTCGGCACGTTCCTCCCACGCAGCCCGGTCCAGTGGTCCCGAGGCACCAAGCGCAGTGGCGCAGCGCGCCAGAACGGCCTCGGGCGCACCCTTCAGCAGGATCATCCCGTCCTGCAGCACCGCCATGTAGCGATAGCGCGCGTCGAAGGGGATCGCCGCCTCAGGCGCAGGGCGGTCTTGCCAGGGCGCGCCCAACTTGCCGGCCAGCGCCAGCAGCGCGCCCTCCATCGGATCGCCTTCGACCCGCCAGCCGCCGTCATGGCGCAGATGGGCCGTGTTACACAGGGCGGCGATGCGGCCGAGAGCGGGCAGCGCGGCGCCTCCTGCGCCGGTGACGTCACCTTCCGGCGCGTAGCCCGCGCCGCCGATCTCGGCGTCGCCCTCGGCCGTGGCGATACGGGTGACGACCATCTCGTTCCCGGTCAGCGTGCCGGTCTTGTCCGTGCAGATGACGGAGACCGCGCCGAGTGTCTCGATCGACGGCAGGCGGCGGATGATGGCGTTGCGCGCGGCCATCCGCTGAACGCCGATGGCGAGGGTGACGGTGAGGACCGTGGGCAGGCCCTCGGGGATGGCCGCGACGATCAGGCCGACGACGACGATGAAGCCTTCGGCGAAGGGCGTGCCGCGAAGCAGCGTGGTGAAGGCCAGGACCGAGGTTGCGACGGCAAGGACGAAAGCGGTCAGGACCTTTGCAAATCGGCTCATCTGAACGATCAGCGGCGTGGTCAGCACCTCGACCGAGCTCATCATGTCGCTGATGCGCCCGATCTGCGTCGCCGCGCCCGTCGCCACGACGACGCCCGTGCCGGTGCCCTCTGCGATCATGGTGCCACTGAAGGCCATCGCGCTGCGGTCGCCAAGCGGCGCTTCGGCGGCGACGGGCGCCAGCGCCTTGCGGACCGGCAGGGACTCGCCCGTCAGCATCGCCTCTTCCGCCGTCAGGTTTGCCACCTCGATCAGCCGCAGATCCGCCGGCACCCGGTCGCCCGCCTCGATCAGCACGATGTCGCCCGGCACAAGCTGCGCGGCGTCCACCCCCTGCCGCTGCCCGCCCCGCAGAACCGAGGCGCGGGGCGCCAGCATGTCCCGCAGCGCCTCCAGCGCCTGCTCGGCCCGGCCTTCCTGCACAAAGCCGATCAAGGCGTTAACGATCACCACGGCCATGATCACGCCCGTATCGATCCAATGCCCCAGCAGCGCCGTGATCGCGGCGGCCAGGATCAGGACCACGATCAGCAGGTTGCCGAACTGCCGCGCCAGCCGCGCCAGCCCGGAAGGCCGCGGCGGCTCGGGCAGCCGGTTCGGGCCGTGCCGTTCAAGGCGCGCGGCGGCCTCTGCCGGGGCGAGCCCCGCAAGGGTGCTGTCCAGTGCCCGCAGCACTTCGTCCACGGACATGGCCCAAGGGTTCAGGTCCCCTGCCTCTGCCGCATCCCTCACGGCGCGGTATATCCGCCGTCGACCAGGTGATAGCTGCCGGTGATGAAGCTCGCGCGCGACGACAACAGGAAGCAGGTCAGCGCCGAGACCTCGGCCGCCGTGCCGATCCGCCCCAACGGGTGCAGCGCGGCCAGCCCCGCCATCACCTCGGCCGAGAGGTTCGCCGACAGGAGCGGCGTGTCGATGAAGGCCGGCCCGACCGCGTTCACCCGCACCCCCTTCTGCGCATATTCCATCGCCGCTGTCTTCGTCAGCCCCAGGAGCGCGTGCTTGGCCGCGACATAGGGTGCGGCATTGGCAAAACCGACCGAGCCGAGGATCGAGGACATGTTCACGATCGCCCCGCCGCCGGCGCGCTCCATCGCCGGGATCTGCCAGCGCATGCCGTAGAACACACCGTTCAGGTTGATGTCGATCACGCGCCGCCAGCCTTCGGCCGGATATTCTCCGGTCGGCAGGCTCGGCCCGCCGACCCCGGCGTTGTTCACTGCCATGTGCAGCCCGCCGCCTTCGGCTTCGGCAAATGCAACGAGACTCCTCATCGCCGCCTCGTCCGTCACATCCGCAGCAAAGACCCGCGCCTGTCTCCCGGCCTCGGTAATTTCGTCGACCACCCGCTGGCAGCCATCTTCCTGAAGGTCGCTGACGACGACCAGCGCGCCTGAGCGCCCAAGCTCCAGCGCAATCTCCCGGCCGATCCCCGAGGCGGCGCCGGTGACGACGGCCGTGCGGCCAGAGAAGTCAAAGCGAAGGTCGGTCATGGTCTTGCTCCTTCCAAAAGCACAGTCGGTGTGCCTGCAACGCACATGTTGCGCGTGGCCTTGGCACGGCTCCTTCTTAGCGAGATGGCAGGCCGCGACATTGACCTATGTCAGATCGCGGTGCGCTCTTATTCATGCCCGATGAAGGGCTTCTGGCGCAGAAAGCTGACCTTTTCGAGGCAGTCCAGGATGAAGCCCGCGACTTCCTGGCGGGTCACTCTTCGCAGTTGCAGCCCCGGTGGGATCTGCGTCACCACCCGAAGCGGCCCAGCCCCGGAGGTGCGGGCAAACGGCGCCGGCCTGACGATCGTCCAGTCGAGGCGGCTTCTCTCGATCATCCCCTCCTACCGGCCCTTGTCGAGATAGCGGTTGCGCGTGAAGAGCGGAAAGATGATGCGGTTGTAGACGAGCCCGCCATGCCCCGTGCTGTCACCCGCTCCGATGCCGGTCACCGCAACGAGCCGCCGGAGGCCTGCAGCGTCCATCGCCTGGAGCACCGCCGCCGTCGTGTCCGAGAAGAGGGTCGTCGGCGCGCGGCTGTCGATGCCGAGGCAGAAGACGACGGCATCATGACCAGTCATGTGTTGGCGAAGGAATGGCGCATCGGTCGGCTCACCCTTGACGACGTGAAGAGCCGCACCGGGCACCAGGCCGTTTCCGCTGCGGCTCTGCGCCGTGATCGCGTGCCCACGGGCCGCACCCCGTTCCAGCAGGCATCTGCCGACGCCGCCTGACGCCCCAATGACGAACAACCGCATCTTGCCTCCCGCATTGAAGTTCGTTGCCCGGATGAGCCGATGATCTGCCCTTCCGTCTTCTGCGCTTATATATTGAGCTGCGCTTCCGGGACTTGTTCCAGATCAAGCGCCTTCTGCGGTGACAACCAGACGCCGCTCACTCCAGCGCCAGCGCCCCTTCCAGCACGTCGAAGGGGGCGCTGACGATGGCCCCGAGCGCGGTCACGCCAAATGCGCCGGCCTGGCGCAGCTCGCGAAGCTGGGCTCGCGTCGCTCCTCGACTGCCGAGCCCGGCATAGCGGTCGTGGCGCAGCCCGTCCGTTGCCCGCAGCTCCGAGATGTCGATGATGGCGATGTTGTATGCCTCTGCGGCCTTCTGGACACGCGGATTCGCCACGTCCAGAACGCCAAGTCTCGCCTCGCCGCTGAGGCGGCCCGCAAGGATCAGGGCGCGATCGTCCCGCGCCACCAGGATCTTCATGGGTCGACGCATGGGGCCGATCACCGCCATCTGGGCGGCAAAGACATCCAGATCGATGTCCGGGCTTGCCAAGGTCACCGACAGCTGGTCCAGCACGTCCCCGCGCCCAGTCAGTCGCAGCTGTCGCATCGCCTCGACCATCAGCAGTGCGCCCATGGAATGCGCGAGAACGTCCACGTTCCCCAAGCGTGCGTCACCCGCCAGATCCACCAGCAGCTGGACCAGCGCATCGCGTGACACGATCACCGAGTCCCGGTCATGAAGGTATCCCTGCACCCGCGCCTCAGAGGGCCAGGCAAAGAGCAGCGGCTGGCCGCGGAGGATCTCGTCCGCCGACAACTGCGCGGTGCGCATCAGCGCTTCGGGAAAGTTCAGGTTGAAGCCGTGGATGAACAGGCTGATGTCGCGGGGGCGCGGACTGCCGGCAAGATGGTCGAGCAGTGCCTGCCGCGAGGTGATGATGGCCTGCCTTTCGACGGCTATGACGGGCGCGTGTCCCGCGGACTGCGTCACGCCCGGTTGGCGCCCCTGCGCCGCCGCGATGTGAAACAGCGCGTGGCTTGGGACGAGGCTGCGCGTCGTCGTAAAGACGTTGGCCGTCGGAGACTGCCGAGCGCGGGTGGTAACAGCCAGCACCTCGAACCGTTCGGCCTCGAGCAGGCTGCCGGGCGGGGGCGGGTTCATGAGGGACAGGTCTGCGCGCGGGGCGCAGGCCGCAACCGCCAGCACCGCCGTCACAAGCGCAGCGCGAGACCAAAGGCGCGATGCGCCCACCATGCATATCCCCCTGACGATCATGTCGGGACGTTACCCACAACCTGCCAGAGAGCAACCTCTTGCTGACGCGCAGGATGTGCTCGTTGGACGCAAGACAAGCCGATCAGCACGAGCATTGACCTGAGCCAACCGAAGGCGCGGCGAAGACTAAGGGCGGAAGCCCTTGCTATATCGCTCTGCGCCGCCAGCACCGGACCGCGGACAAACCGGCTTCGGCGCAACCATGGATGACCGCTACCGACACCTTCCGATGAGAATGACGGCCCGGGATTGCTAATTACCAGAAGGGAGCTAAACAAGCGGCATGTGAGACGACCCGGGGATGATGATGATGCGTATCCTTCTTGCTGCAATTCTGGCAACTGTGCCCGCCGCTGCTGCTATGGCTCGCGAGAGCATCAACTGCGTCGGGCAAAACCAGGCTTATCTTGCTCACGTGACAGAGCCTCTTGAGGACACAACGCGCTCATATGCGCAAGGCGCGGTGCGCATCCTGATCCTTTCTGCGCCAGAGCCTGCCTGTTGCGGCACCGCCGTTGCCGTGCTGATGCCCGACCCGCTGGATGGTGCCCGGATCTGCAGGCTGCTCATTACGGATGACGAGCAAGGCTGGGGCGGGATGACCTTCGGTCCTGGTGCGGCCAGCGATGATCCCGCCTCGGGCCTGCGGGTTCCGATGACGGCAACCGTGTGGGAGGGGGAAGGCTTCCACAAGGAGCCAGTCACTGTCTTCGTCGATCAGGCAACAGGCCGCGTCCACATACGCTAAGCGTCCCACCGGCGGCGCGGGCGCCAACGCCGCGGAACCCCTTCGGCCAAATCCCACGCTTTGGATATAGCATGAAGATGTCGCTGCGCGTTGCACCACCGTCCGCTTTTTGGAAGCTGCACTGCAGCGCCAGCAATAGGATGACCGTCGGCTTTGGGCCGGGTTCGTCAAGCGTGTGCCGCCATGACGTTAGGCACGCAGCAAGGGGCTGACCAGCGCTTTTGTGGCAGCTTCAAGCACCCGGCTCTTCACACAGCGGTTGTTCGGCGGCGCACAGAGGGCGCACTTTCAATGACGATCACTGCGACTTAGCTGAAGGGCATGTTATCAGACCGGAGGCCGAAGCTGCCATGAAGACCATCGGATTTCTGTCGTTCGGCCATTGGTCACCCTCGACTGGCTCGCGGACCCGCTCGGCACGCGATGTCCTGCTGCAGTCCATCGATCTGGCCCTTGCTGCCGAAGAACTGGGCGCTGATGGTGCCTACTTTCGCGTGCATCACTTTGCGCGGCAGCTGGCCTCACCCTTTCCGCTGCTGGCTGCCGTGGGCACGCGCACCAAGCGCATCGAGATCGGCACCGGCGTGATCGACATGCGCTACGAGAACCCGCTCTACATGGCGGAGGATGCCGGCGCTGCGGATCTCATTTCCGGGGGGCGGCTACAGCTGGGCATCAGCCGGGGCTCTCCCGAGCAGGTCATCGATGGTTGGCGGTATTTTGGCTATCAACCCGCCGATGGCGAGAGCGATGCCGATCTTGGCCGGCGCCATGCCGAGGTGCTGCTGGACGTTCTGCGAGGCGAGGGCTTTGCCGAGCCGAACCCCCGCCCGATGTTTCCGAACCCGCCGGGCCTGCTGCGGCTGGAGCCTCACTCTGAAGGGCTGCGCGAGCGGATCTGGTGGGGCGCCGGATCGAACGCAACGGCAATCTGGGCGGCAAAGCTGGGCATGAACCTGCAAAGCTCGACGCTGAAGAACGACGAGACGGGCGAGCCCTTCCACATCCAGCAAGCCAAGCAGATCCGGGCCTATCGGGAGGCTTGGGCCGAGGCGGGGCATGACCGCACGCCACGCGTCTCTGTCAGCCGCAGCATCTTTCCTCTGGTGAGTGATCAGGACCTCGCCTACTTCGGCCGCAGCGCTGAAAACGCAGACAAGGTCGGCTACCTGGACGCGCAGACCCGCGCCATCTTCGGTCGCAGCTATGCGGCAGAGCCCGACCAGCTTGTGGCGCAACTGGCGGAGGACGAGGCCATCGCCGAGGCGGACACCCTGCTCTTGACCGTCCCCAACCAGCTTGGCGTGGACTACAACGCGCATGTCATCGAGGCGATCCTGACGCATGTCGCCCCCGCCCTCGGCTGGCGCTGAGCTGACGCCAGTCGGGTTCGCGAAAGTGCCACAGGCGTGCTCGCCAAGTTCCGGACCCTCGGCATCCGGGCTTGTTCTGTAGCGGCGCTGCCTTGAGAGGTGTGACGCCCGGCCACCGAGCGGCGGCGGCGGCTCCTCTTCGAGGCGCCTCGCTCGAAGCCGCAAGGTAGCTTTGTCTGAGAAGACGCAAGTCCCCGAAGGTCCTCGCTGCGGACGCTGCACTGTAGGTCTCGCTGCTGCGAGTGCGAACGGCCGCTTCAGGAACGCTGCACTGCAGAGTGTGCCGAGGGCTGAGCGGCAGGAATGGGCCGCCTGTGCGTGAACGAGCTGGACCAGACATCTTGGGCTACGCTCGCGGCTACATCGGAGCAAAGAACTCCTCAAACATCGCTCTGCCAAATACATTCTCACGGTGCCAGCGGAGGTTTTCGGGGTGCGGTGCATTCCGTGGGTCTTCCGGCCTAACCAGGCAGGTCAGGCCCGCTGGAGCCTGCCAGATCCGGACTTCGGCACTGACGCGTTGCCGGTCGCCAAAGCCAGGCTGGCCGACGTCTTCGACGCCGCCGGAACAACCCTAGGTCGTGTTGACAAAAGGGATTCCTCTGGCAGTCGTCGTATGATTCAAGCTCATCTCTACGTGGGAGATGAACTTGGCACGCAACCTGATATCCGACGATGAGTGGACCTTCTTCGAAGGCTTCATTCGTGCCGTCCGGCACGCTAACGGGCGGAAACCCGCGAACCATCGTCTTGTTCTCGATGGAATTTTCTGGATCGCAAGGACTGGTGCGCCATGGCGTGATCTGCCCGAAGAGTTTGGCAAGTGGTCCTCGGTCTACCGTCAGTTCCGCCGCTGGACTTTGGCGGGACTGTGGGAGGATATCCTGGATGCGCTGAACCACGCTGAGATCGCGCCAGACAAGCTCCAGATGGTTGATAGCACTGTGATCCGCGCGCACCATCATGCGGCGGGCGCAAAAGGGGGACTCCGAAAGAGGCTCTTGGCCGTTCGAGAGGTGGGTTCTCGACCAAGATCCATCTCAGGGTCAACGGCGCAGGCCTCCCGATGAGGACCGAGATCACGCCGGGGCAAGAGTCCGATTACACCGGCTACGATCTGGTGATGGCCGACAATCTTCCACAGCCCGCCGTTCTGGTCGCCGACAGGGGCTATGACTCTGATAAAATTCGGGAAGACATCGAGAGCCGCAACGCCCTGCCCATGATACCGATGCGAAAGAACCGAAGGGTGCGCAAGGCTGTCGACATGACCATCTATACCCTGCGCAACATGGTCGAGCGCTGCTTCAACAAGCTGAAAAACAGCCGCCGCCTGGCAACCCGCTACGACAAAACCGCCGAAAGCTTCCTCGGCTTCGTCGACGTCGCCTGCATCAGGCTCTGGCTCCGCCATTTGTCAACATGACCTAATCCGCTATGTTTATGCCGACGCCGCCTTTGCCCGGATCTCGGCCAGCGCCGCCTACCGCGCGGCGGCACCCGAGATCGCCGCGGCCTTCGAGGAGGCCCGCCGCGCCGGGGCGGCTAAGCGCGACAAGGTGCTCACCGCCGAGCGGGATCGGCTGGACACGGCCATGGACGCGCTCGATCCCGCACGGCACGGGCCGTCCGATCTGCCGGACTGCGCCGCTTTCGACAGGGACCAGCCCTGGCTGCGTCCGCTCCTGTCGCATTGTCGGGACCTGTGGCGCAGCTTCGAGGCCCGTCACACCCATCTGCGCTGCGAGCGGCTCTTCGAGATCGCTCCGGCCGAACTGCGCAGCGGGGCCTTCGATGTCGGTGGCGGCGAGAGGTTCGATGCCACCGAGATGCTCTGCAACCATGGCTTTGAGGCCGAGGCGAGAACGCGCGGCGGGCTCTTCTCGGCCAGCCGCACCGAGCTGAGCCTGCAGCTCGGGCCGCTGGAGGCGCCGCTGACCCTAACCGGCACGCTCCACGGCCCGGACGCGACGGGGCTCTGGCAGCTGCGGGACCTCGACCTCAGCCCCGGCCGCCTGGCGCGGGACCTCGACCCCGATGCGCCCGAGACCCTGCGCCACTGCCTTTCCGACCACACCCGCTGCCAGGACTGACATCCACTCTCACCCACCCCAGCACCACGGAGACGACCATGACCATCACCTCGACGACCACCACCCGCCGTTCCGCGATACCCCTCCCTGCCCTCCTGCTGCCGGCGCTCCTCCTGCCCGGCGCGGTGACTGCGGCGCCCTATCTCGGCCGCTGCCAGATGGGCGAATGCATCCATGTCGATCAGGTCTCGCGCCAGGTGGTCGGCGAAGGCAGCGCCGCCGTGCCGGGCGATCTGGTGATGGTCGCTCTGCGCACCGCCGTCCCCGGCGCGCCCGAGGCCGATCCCGCCACCCTGGACTGGGAGGCGCCGGCCCCGGTGCAGTTCTTCTGCTCCGAGATCCGGCCCGCCTTCCGCTCGGGCGACGGCAGCTACCAGGGTCTGGATCTCGTGACCCCCGTCGGCGCCACCACGCTGGTCACCGCCATGTATCTGCATGCCTGCCACCCGGAGGCGGAGATCGGTGAGAACCTCTTTGCCGCGGCCGCCGCGCTCGGCTACGGCGCCACTAGCACCGAGGTCTTTGCCGACCTCAACGCCCTGACGGCGCGCTGATGAAAGCTCGGATTGGTGAGGTCGAATGGATCCACGATGGAGCCATTTTCGAACCGTTCATCGATCCTGACGTTGCCCCCAACTTCTATCCAGGGTGAGCGAGACTCCGGGTTTGAGTTTTGCCTGTTTGGGCGGGTTGGGCAACGGGGGCTGGCGCGGAGCTTTGCGGGTTGCGCAGCGTCAGGCCCCGTTGCGGTGTGAAGGTTTGGGCGAACTCCGCAGGCGTCTGCCAGCCGAGGCGCGAGTGCGGGCGTTCGGTGTTGTAGTCCATACGCCAGGCGGCCAGCGTGGCTCGGGCATGGTTCAGGGACGGGAACAGCGTCTCGTTCAAAAGCTCGTCGCGCAACCGACCATTGAAGCTCTCGATGAAGGCGTTCTGGGTCGGCTTGCCCGGCGCGATATAATGCCAGTCGATCTTGCGGTCGTCGGCAAAGGTCAGGATCGCGTTCGAGGTGAACTCGGTGCCATTGTCGCTGACCACGGTTCCGGGCTTTCCGCGGGCCTCGAACAGCGTTGCCAGTTCCCGCGCAACCCTTGCGCCGGACAGGGACGTGTCGGCGATCAGGGCGAGGCATTCCCGCGTGCAGTCATCCACCACGGTCAGCACCCGGAAGCGGCGGCCATCGGTCAGCTGGTCGGAGACGAAGTCCAGCGACCAGCGCTGGTTCGGCATCAGCGGAAGCGCCATCGGGGCTCGTGTCCCTATCGCCCGTTTGCGGCCACCGCGGCGACGGACATGCAGCCGCTCCTCGCGATAGATGCGGAACAGCCGCTTGTGATTCACCTCATGACCCTCACGGCGCAGGAAGACATGCAGCCGTCGATAGCCGAACCGGCGGCGCACCCGCGCCAGTTCTTTCAGCCGATCGCGCAGCACGGGGTCATCCTGCCGGATCGCCTCATAGCGCATGGTCATCCGACAACATCCGATCACCCGGCACGCCCGCCGCTCGCTCATCCCGTGGCCTGACACCAGATACGCGATCGCTTGCCGCTTCGCGGCGGGCGTCACCACTTTTTTCCCAGCAGGTCCTTCAGAGCCGAATTGTCCAACATGGCGTCGGCGAGCAGCTTCTTGAGCCTCCCGTTCTCATCCTCGAGCGCCTTCAGCCGCTTTGCCTCGCTGACATCCATGCCGCCATATTTGGCTTTCCACTTGTAGACGGTCGCATCGCTGACGCCGTGCTTGCGGCACAGATCGGCGACGGAAACGCCGGCCTCGTGCTCCTTTAGAATGCCGATGATCTGATCCTCGGTGAACCTGCTGCGCTTCATCTCTGGTCCTCTCGGTTAGGCCAGAGTCTACCTCAGACTGGATTAGGTGTTTGATCCCATGGTTTGATGGTGCAATCCTTTCGCAGGAATGGAAGGAAGCATTATGGGACAAGTTCGTCACGGGAGCGCCACGACCACGCACGCTGTCAGAGCTGCAATAATGAGGGCCGGCTCGCCATCGGTCCGAGGGCCTCGCCCGAATGATCGCAAGCTTCGCTCGCGCAGCTGAGCCGGGAGCTCGGCATCAACCCAAAGACTGTCGCGAAGTGGCGCAAGCGCGAGACAGTTGAGGACCGTAAGACTGGGCCGAAGGAGCCACGCTCCACGGTCTTGAGTGAGGCCGAGGAAGCAACAATCGTCGCGTTTCGGCGCCATACGCTGCTGCCGCTGGACGACTGCCTCTACGCTCTTCAGCCCTCTATCCCACATCTGACGCGCTCGGCGCTGCACCGATGCCTGCAGCGGAATGGCATTTCGCGACTGCCGGACGTGGGCGGGGACAAGCCCAAGCGTGCGAAGTTCAAGCGCTACCCGATAGGTTTCTTCCATATCGACATCGCCGAGGTGCAGACGGCCGAAGGCAAGCTCTTCCTCTTCGTAGCCATTGATCGCACCAGCAAATTTGCTGTCGTTCAATTGGCGGAAAAGGCCAACAGGAAAACCGCTTGGGAGTTCCTGGAGCACCTTCTGGACGTCGTGCCCTACCGCATCCACACGATCCTGACCGATAATGGCATCCAGTTCGCAGAGCAGCCTCGAAACCGTAACACTCCTTACTCTCGGCAAATGCGGTTCGACATGATTTGCGAGGCAAACGGGATCGAGCATCGGCTGACCAAGCCCAACCACCCGTGGACGAATGGCCAAGTCGAGCGGATGAACAGGACGATCAAGGACGCGACCGTCAAGCGCTACCACTACGACAGCCACAGCCAGCTGCGCACGCACCTCGCCGATTTCATCGCCGCCTACAATTTCGCACGCAGGCTCAAGACGCTGAGCGGTGTCACACCCTACGAATACATCTGCAAGGTCTGGACTTCAGAGCCAGACAGATTCATCGTCAATCCGATCCACCAGATGCCGGGACTGAACACCTAGGCGGAGGGGGCAACGTCAATCCGCGAGCTGAAATAGATGAGTATTACCTGTCGCCATAGCGGCGCACCGATCAACCCCTCACCCCATCTGGAAAGGAGAATAAGATGGCACGGCGAATTGCTTCTGCGAAATGCACCTCGGTATCGGATCAAGGCGAAAGCATCTGTTTTCGTGGCGATATGGAGGACTGGGGCGCTTGAGGAGTAAGCTCGTCCACGATGCCACTTTTGACGATCACGCCGCTTTTGGTTCCGAGCGGTGGGTGGCGGCGCGATTTGGGCGTTCACCAGACTGGCTGAGGAAGACCAGGTCAAAGCTTGAGGTAGACGGGTTTCCACCACCTGACCCGATCGTCGGATTTACACTGAAAGCCGACGTAGACGCTTGGCTCTCCAAACGCCGAAGGGTCGCAGACCCTGCACGAAGTCAAGAATATCATCATCAGGCCCAGAGGGCCGATCTAAGCAAGCTATAGGAGTATAAAAGTGACTTATAAACCCGCACTATGGGACGGGAGCGATCCGCTCTACGCCCCGCATACCGCAAGAACGAAAGATCTTCTCTATTGGAAACCAACTAAGCGCTATACTGAAGCCGGATTTCCAGCGGCGCCTCGGCGACTTCCCGGTCGCTTGGGTGACGGTAACGAGCTGGAACGAGCCCGTCTGGCGCGCGAGTATACCCGGGAAATGCTGCTGTTCCTTGAGAGCCCCGAGCCAAAGGCCGTTCCGGGCTCGTGGAAACATCTTATCGGACGCTATCTGAACGACAGTTACAGCCCGTTTCACGAGCTTAAAGGGAATACTCAGGAAGAATACCTGCGGAATATCGGACGATGGGAGGCTGCAGTCGGCACCAGCTTGGTCCGAGACACGACCTTCGAAGTGGCGAGGAGTTGGCAGCAAGCGATGGCGACAAACGGCAGGTCAATCGCCTATCAGAAGCGCCAGTTTACGATGCTGAGGGTCCTGGCAGGCTATGGTGCCGCCATCGTATTCGACGGCGGCGAAGCTGTGAAGAACGTGCTGTCAGGGATGCGTATCAAAAATCCAAAGCCCCGCGACGTTGCCCCGACAAAGGTGGAGGTCTACGCCGTCATCAGTGCGGCCGACGAGGCAGGTGACGCCATGGTCGCATTGGGCCTGTCCTTGCAATGGTGGCTGACGCTGCGGGCGGTAGATGTGCGTGGTCAGTGGCTCCCCGGCAGCAAGGGCGGCATCGTTCGGGACGGCCGCTACTGGACTGATGGCCTTACTTGGGACATGGTCAGCTCGGACTTATCCTCAATCCGAAAGGCTCCGTCCAAGACGAAGGACGTCCTGCCTCAGCCTCTTGTCTATGATCTGATTCCGTTGGTCGACCTGCGGCAGAGGCTGTCAAAAATCCCCAAGGTGCAACGAGTGGGCCCCGTTATCGTCCAGAAGAACGGCATGCCCTATACCAAGCGGCGCTGGACGACCCTCTTTGCCCGCTATCGGAAAGCGGCCGGTATCAGCGAAGAGATCCTCTGTATGGATATCCGCGCGGGGGCAATCACCGAAGCCGTGGAGCTTGGTGCCTCCGAGATCGAGGCTCAGCATCAGGCGAACCATACGCAACCGTCCACCACGGGGCGCTATGTCCGGCGACGCTCAAAATCGATGAACAAGGTGATCAGAATGCGCTCCGGTGGAACGAGGGGCGAACGATGACTCAACTTTCGTCTCAACCGCGTCTCAACCCCATCAAAGGGCAACAGTCTAAGCATCTGGAAAAAATGGCGGACCCGGAGCGATTCGAACGCCCGACCCCCAGATTCGTAGTCTGGTGCTCTATCCAGCTGAGCTACGGGTCCGTCTTGAGGTGGGGAATTAACGGGGGCGCCGGGGGAGCGCAAGGGCGAAACGTCAAAAATCTGCAATCTTTTTCACCGCCCCCGCAAAGCCCCCCGCAAAGCCCGGCTGTCAGGCCGGGGCGGGCTCGGCGCGCATGGACAGGGCGGCCATGCCGCGGGGGATCTGGATGCAGAACTGGCTGCCCTCGGCATCGCTGCGCAGCAGGTCCAGCCGTCCGCCATGGCCCCGGATCAGGTCGGCGGCGATGGTCAGGCCCAGGCCCGTGCCGCCGCGGCGGGTGCTGCCTGTGAAGGGCTTGAACAAGTATTCGCGCGCCCGGTCCGGCAGGCCGGGGCCGGTATCGCAGACCTTGATCCACCAATCGGATTCGGATTCGCCCGCGCCGATTTCCACCGTGCCGGACTGGCCGGTGGCCTCGATCGCCTGGCGGGCGTTGCGCGCCAGATTGGCCAGCACGCGGTAAAGCTGGTCGCGATCGGCGCGGATCATCAGGCTGGGGGGGATGTCGGTCAGGAACTCGACCCGGCCGGCGGGCTCGGCGGCCAGCGATTCCGCCTCGATCACCTCGGCGGCCAGCTTGGCCAGGTTGAAGCGCGACAGGGTGGGCGCGGGCTCCTCGGCCTTGCCGAAGGCCAGGGTCGTCTCGCACAGGTTCACCGCGCGGGTGATCGAGTTCACCAGCTTGGGCGCGGCGCGGCGGACCTTGGGATCGGCGCTGTCCTCCAGCCGGTCGGCAAAGATCTGGGCGGTGGTCAGGATGTTGCGCAGATCGTGGCTGATCTTGGCGACGGCCTGGCCCAGCTGGGCCATCCGCTCCTTCTGCTTCAGGGACGAGGTCACGGTCTGCTGCATGGATTGCAGCGCGGTCTCGGCGTCGCGCAGCTCGGCCAGGCGGGCATCGGGAATGATGATGTGGCGCGCATCCTCGGGGGCGCTGGCATAGGCGGTCATGTGGCTGATCACCCGCCGGATCGGCGCCAGGATCAGCCGCTGCGCCGCGGTGAACAGCAGCACCGCCGTCAGGATCGAGAAGGCCGCCGACACCGCCAGCAGCCGCAGCCCGTATTCGACCATGGCCTCGCGCAGGGGGGCGGTCTGCATGGTGATCTCGATCAGCTGGCCCGCCTGGTTCACCGGGGCCCCGATGACACGGATCACCCGGTTCTGCGGATCGAACAGCGCCGCCAGCGAATCGTCGATGGTCTGCAGCACCCCTTCGGACCGCAGGTCATAGGTGGCGGCGATCGGACCGGGAATGGGCGATGACAGGACCAGCTGGCGGATGTCGTCGCGCCGCAGCACGACGTTGAAGACGCCCGCGGTCTCCAGCAGTTCCGATTCCAGGTCCAAAGCGATGGATTCGTCCGTGGCCAGCAGCGCCAGGCTGGCGATCTGGGCGCGTTCCAGCCGCGATTCCAGGTAATCCAGACGGAACCCCGCCAGCGAGGGCAGCAGGATGAACAGCTCAGCCAGGATGACGAACATCGTCGTCAGCAAAGCGAATCGGCCAGAGATCGTGTTCAGTCGCATCGTGCCCGGGTTATGGTGGGAAGATCGGCCCTTGTCAGCCAAGGGATTGCGTCATTGTCCATCAAACGAATGTGATCGCCCGGCGGTTCCAGCGCGGAAACCTGCGCGAAGACGGGTTTCCAAGGTTGACGCGGCCGGTTTCGTCCAGTAACCAGCGGGCTTCGAACAACCGGCGCCGTGGCGCAGGGCAAGTTTTCGCAACCTGCCCTGTCCGGTCGCCCCCCGCAAGAACCGACCCGGAGACTGACCATGAAGCGCACCTTCCAACCCTCGAACCTTGTTCGTGCGCGCCGTCACGGCTTCCGCGCCCGCATGGCCACCAAGGGCGGCCGTCTGGTGCTGAACCGCCGCCGCGCCAAGGGCCGCAAGCGTCTGTCGGCCTGATCCCCCGGGATCCTGCCGGCGGCCCCGCCGCCCGACCAAAGGCTTTCGACATGCCGCCCTTGCCCCATCCCGCTGTCTCGCAGCCCCAGGATGTCGGCATGGCGGCATTTCGCATGCCCCCCGTCCTGCAGAAGCGTGCCGATTTCCTGGCCGCTGCCCGGGCACGCCGTCAGGGCATGCCCGGCTTTCTGCTGCAGGCGCGGCGGCGCGACGATGACGGCCCGGCCCGCGTGGGCTTCACCTGTTCCAAGAAGATCGGCAATGCCGTCGCCCGCAACCGCGCCAAGCGCCGCCTGCGCGAGGTCGCGCGGCTCGGCCTGCCCGGCCTGGGCCTGCCCGGATGGGACTATGTCCTGATCGGCCGCCCGGAGGCGACGATTGCCCGCCCCTTCGCCGATCTGCAGGGCGATTTTGCCCGCGCCATGGCCAAGGTCCACGCATGACGCCGCTGGCGCGGATCCTGGCCCTGCCCGTCCGGGCCTATCGGCTGGTCGCCTCGCCCTGGGTCGGGCATGGCTGCCGGTTCCAGCCCACCTGTTCGGCCTATGCGCTGGATGCGCTGGCGCGCCATGGCGGGCTGCGCGGCGGGCTGCTGACCCTGCGGCGCATCGGGCGCTGCCACCCTTGGGGCGGGCACGGCTATGACCCCGTGCCCGGCGCCGATCCCGACCATGAAAGGGCCCGCGATGCTGGACGACGCTGACACGACCGAGATCCATCCCCTGTTCGCGGGCGCCCCGGACAGCACCGAATTCCGCAAGCTGCGCAAGCGCCTGGTCCGCGAGACCCGCGCCGCGATCGAGGATTACGGCATGGTCCGCCCCGGCGACCGCTGGCTGGTCTGCCTGTCGGGCGGCAAGGACAGCTATGCCCTGCTGGCCGTGCTGCATGAATTGCAGTGGCGCGGGCTGCTGCCGGTCGATCTGCTGGCCTGCAACCTGGATCAGGGCCAGCCGAACTTTCCGGCGACCGTCCTGCCGGAATTCCTGAAGGCGCGCGGCGTGCCGCACCGGATCGAATATCAGGACACCTATTCCGTCGTGAAGGAAAAGGTCCCCGCGGGCCGGACCTATTGCGCGCTGTGCTCGCGGCTGCGGCGCGGCAATCTCTATCGCATCGCGCGCGAGGAGGGCTGTTCGGCCGTCGTTCTGGGCCATCACCGCGACGACATGCTGGAGACCTTCTTCATGAACCTCTTTCACGGCGGGCGCATGGCCACGATGCCGCCCAAGCTGCTGAACGAGGAGGGCGACCTGACCGTGCTGCGCCCCCTGGCCTATGTGGCCGAGGCCGATTGCGAGCGGTTTTCCCGCGCGATGGCCTATCCGATCATCCCCTGCGACCTGTGCGGCAGCCAGGAGGGGTTGCAGCGCGTCCAGGTCAAGCGCCTGCTGGACGAATGGGAGGCCCGCAGCCCCGGCCGCCGCCAGGTGATGTTCCGCGCGCTGATGAATGTCCGCCCCTCGCATCTGCTGGACCGGGAATTGTTCGACTTTTCCGCAATTTTTCCCGGCGAGTCGCCCCGGACCGGGGACCAGCCCCCCATCCTGTCGGCGAAGGACGGCGGCCATTAACGGTCCGACAAGCAATTTGACCTAATCCTGATGCCGGTGATTCCGTGAAAGGTCCGGCATGTCCAAGAAATTAAACCGTTTGTTCTCGCCTCTGCGCCGGCTGGTTTGCGGTCAGCGGCGGAAAGAGGACATGTCCCGCAGCGTGCTTTTGCTGCGTCTGGAAAACGTCGAGGCCCTGAACGCCGCCTTGAGTAAAGTCGCCATGGGACATCTGCTGGTACAATTGTCGATGACATTGGGCGGTGCCGTTCGGCCTTATGATCCAGTGCAGATCCTGGCACCCGGTCTCTATGCCGTTGTCCTGCGCAACCGCACGGACCGGGATTCGCTGCAGGTCGCCAAAAGGTTGCATGAACAGGCGCAAAATCCGCTTGTCTATTCCGATCAAACAATCTTGCCCGTGCTCACTGGCATCCTGATCCACGCAGACCAGCCGAATCTACCTGCCGTTCCGGATCTTATCGGCAATGCCCAGCAACGCATGTCCCTGGTAAATGACCTTGAGCTCGGCCGCCTGCGATTGCATCCCTACGACCCAACCCTTTGCGACAGCAAGCTTGCCGCCACTGTTTCCGATGCGGTCGTCGCGGGTCAGATCGAAGCATGGTTCCAGCCGCAGATTTCTTGCCATACCGGTCAGGTAACAGGCTTCGAAGCCCTGGCCCGTTGGAACCATCCGACCCGGGGAATTCTGGCGCCCGGGGCATTCATGCCTCAGATGTCGTCTGCTGACCATAAGACACTGACCCTGTTCATGCTTGCGCAGTGCATGTCAGCCCTGAACTCCTGGGACCGGGACGGTTTTGATGTTCCGACTGTGTCGATCAACATCTCCAACTGCGAATTGTCGGATCGCGGTTTCGCCGATTGCCTTTTGTGGGACTTGGACCGCCATGAAATTCCGACAAAGCGGCTGGTCGTAGAGGTCTTGGAAAGCGTTGGACCCGTCACCAGCAGCAACGAGGCGCGCGAGAACCTGCGCAAGCTGGCCGAGGCGGGCTGCCAGATCGACCTGGACGATTTCGGCACCGGCTATGCCAGCTTGGACGCGATCCGCCAGTTCGGCATTAACCGCATCAAGATCGACCGCAGCTTCGTCACAGCCTGCGACATCGATGGCGCGCAACAGCGCATGATCCTGGCAATCCTTGCCTTGACCGAACGCCTTGGTATTGCAGCCTTGGCCGAGGGTGTTGAAACAAGAGCGGAATATGCCTTTCTGGCGCAGATGGGCTGCGACGAGGTGCAAGGCTATGCCGTCGCTCGGCCGATGCCGTTGGCTGATACCCGTGTGTTCCTGGAGCGTCACAAGGACGCGGCGGCACGTCTGCCGACGATCGCACAGCGGGGGTGACGCGTTTCGGTCACCTGCGATTTCCCCAAGGATTCCTGCCCGCGCGGGCAAATCCGCTTGACCTTTCGGGGTGCGTTCTGTTGAACCGGCGCGACTGACGCGATGACGGTGGCAAGGACATGGAAGACAACAACCGCAATCTGATCCTGGCGACCGTGCTGTCGTTCCTGGTGATCCTGGTCTGGTACACGGTCTTCGCCCCGGAGCCGGTCTCGGACCAGCCCTCGGGCCAGCCCATCGCCGAACAAGGCATCGGCGACCAGCCGCTGGTCCCCGCCGGAACCCCGGCCGCGACCGCGCCCGCCGACCTGGCCGAGGCGCCCGCCGCGGGCGAACCCGTGGGCCGCGTGCCGATCCAATCCGAGGCGCTGGCGGGCTCGATCTCGCTGGCCGGCGGGCGGATCGACGACCTGCTGCTGACCCGCTACCAGGAGACCCAGGACGCAGGCTCCCCGGATGTGCGCCTGCTGTCGCCCTCATCGGCCACGGCCGATGACCGGGTGAACGTCAACGTCACGCGCCCCTATTACGCCGTCTATGGCTGGACCCCCGGTCCCGGCACCGATGCCGCCGCGGTCCCCAACCCCGCCACCGTCTGGACGCTGGAGGATGGCCAGACCCTGGCGCCGGGCCAGCCCGTCACGCTGGCTTGGGACAACGGCGCGGGCCAGATCTTCCGCCGCACCTTCGCGCTGGACGACAACTACCTCTTCACCGTCTCGCAGAGCGTCGAGAACACCGGCGACGCGGCCTTCTCGGCGGCGCCCTACGGCATCATCGCCCGCCACGGCCGCCCGGTGACCGAGAATTTCTTCATCCTGCACGAGGGCGTCGTCGGCATGGTCGACGGCACCCTGATCGAGATGAAGTACAACGCCATGACCGACATGGACCGGGTCGAGCGCGAGGGCCGGGCCGAGATCTACGAGGTCAGCGGCAATGGCTGGATCGGCTTCACCGACAAATACTGGATGACCTCGCTGGCGCCTGCGCCGGGCCAGGCCTTCACCGCGGTCGTGAAATATGCCGAGGGTGCCGACATCTATCAGACCGAGGCGCGTTTCCCGATGCAGACCGTCCAGCCGGGCACGACGCTGACGGCCGACAGCTATCTGTTCGCAGGCGCCAAGGTCTGGGACGTGATCCGCTCCTACGAGGAGAATCCCGGCATCCAGCGTTTCGTCGACTCGATCGATTGGGGCTGGTTCCACTTCCTGACCAAGCCGATCTTCCGCCTGCTGCACTGGCTGCACGGCATCATCGGCAACATGGGCTGGGCGATCATCGCGCTGACCTTCGTGCTGAAGACGCTGGTCTTCCCGCTGGCCCGCAAATCCTACATCTCGATGGCCAAGATGAAGGAATTGCAGCCCCAGATGGAGGAGATCAAGGCCCGCACCGGCGAGGACCGGATGAAGTTCCAGCGCGAGGTCATGGAGCTCTACAAGCGGGAAAAGGTGAACCCCGCCGCGGGCTGCCTGCCGATCCTTTTGCAGATCCCGATCTTCTTCTCGCTCTACAAGGTGATCTTCGTCACGATCGAGCTGCGCCACGCGCCGTGGTTCGGCTGGATCCAGGACCTTTCCGCGCCGGACCCGTCCAGCCTGCTGAACCTCTATGGCCTGCTGCCCTATGGGGTGCCGGCGCAGGGGACGCTGCTGCATTCGCTGACACTGCCGGTCCTGGCCATCGCGCTCGGCGTCAGCATGTGGCTGCAGCAGCGGCTGAACCCGACGCCGACCGATCCCACGCAGAAGATGATCTTTGCCTGGATGCCGTGGATCTTCATGTTCATGCTGGGCGGCTTCGCCTCGGGGCTGGTGCTCTACTGGATCACCAACAACGTGATCACGATCATCCAGCAATACACGATCATGTCGCTGCATGGCGCGCGGCCAGACCTGTTCGGCAACATCCGGGCCTCGATGCCGTCGCGCAAGCGGGGTGACAAGCCAGGCAAGGAAGGCGCCGGGAAATGACCGCCCGTCTGGCCCTGATCCGCCGCCACCCGATCAAGTCGGTCGGCGGAGAGGGGCTGGACGCCGTCACCCTGTCCCCCGCGCGTCGCCTGCCCGGCGATCGCGAATGGGCGATCCTGACCGAGGCCGGCGAAAGGCTGGCCCTGGACCGCCAGGATGGCGACGGCCAGCCGGATCGCTGGCTGCCGAAATCCTGCTTTCTGCGCGGCGTGCTGGCCCCCGGCCTGCAGGCCGTGACCGGCGGATGGGATGACGGGCGGCTGGTGCTGCGCCATCCCGACCGGCCCGACCTGACGATCGACCCCGAAACCGAGGGCCCGCGGCTGGTCGACTGGCTGGCGCCGATCTGGCCTGCCGAGGCCCCCGCCCCGACCCGCCTGGTGCGCGGCGCGGGCCTCTGGACCGATCAGAAATGGCCTTGGGTCTCGATCCTGTCGCTGGACAGCCTTGCCGAGCTGGAGGGTCGCGTCGGCCACCCCCTGGGCACGCATCGCTGGCGCGGCAATCTGTGGGTCCAGGGCTGGGACGCCCATGCCGAACGCGACATGATCGGCCGCATCCTGCGCATCGGCCAGGTCGAGCTGCGCGTGACCGAACCCATCGGGCGCTGTCAGGCGACCTCGGCCGATACGGAGACGGGCCGGCGCGACATCGATATGGTCGCGGCCTTGGGCCGGCATTACGGACATACGGATTTCGGCATCTTTGCCGAGGTCGTCACCGGCGGCACGATCCGCCTTCAGGATCAGGTCAGCGCATGAAAGTCGTCTTCCCCACCGCCCCCGAGCCCGATCCCGCCCAGGCCGAGGCCGCACGGCTGCTGTTCGCGGGGCCGGTCGATTTCGTCAAGGGCGTCGTCCATATGGACGGCCTGCCCCCCGCCGACCGGCCCGAGGTCTGCTTTGCCGGACGATCCAATGTGGGCAAATCCAGCCTGATCAACGCGCTGACCGGCCGCAAGGGCATCGCCCGCGCCTCGAACACCCCCGGCCGCACGCAGGAGATCAACTATTTCGCCCTGGGCGAGCGGGCCTATCTGGTCGACCTGCCCGGATACGGCTTTGCCAAGGCCCCGGTCGCGGTGGTCGCCAAATGGCAGGCACTGCTGAAATCCTATCTGGCCGGGCGCCAGACCCTGCGCCGGGCCTTCTGCCTGATCGATTCGCGCCACGGGGTGAAGGATGTCGATCACGAGATCATGACCCTGCTGGACCGGTCCGCCGTGCCTTTTCAGGTGGTGATGACCAAGACCGACAAGCTGGGCCCCAATGCGCTGAAACCCGTGCTGGCCCAGGTCGAGGAGGCGCTGCAGAAGCATCCCGCCGCCTATCCCGAGATCGTGTTGACCAGCTCGGAAAAGGGCCATGGCATCGCCACGCTGCGCACGATCATCGCCGGGCTGGACTGATCCGCCCTTGCGTCCTAGGGTCCGGCCGTCAGCCAGGGACCCCCAAGGATGAGAAAACAGACCATGAATCGTGACTGGATCGCCACCGCCCGCACCCTGTCCGAGGCGCTGCCCTATCTGCAGCGCTATTCCGGCGCGGTCGTGGTCGTCAAATTCGGCGGCAACGCCATGGGCGATGACGAGGCGATGGCCGAATTCGCCCGCGACATCGTGCTGATGAAGCAGGTCGGCATGAACCCGGTCGTCTGCCATGGCGGCGGCCCGATGATCAACGACCTGCTGGGCAAGCTGGGCATCGAGAGCCGCTTTGTCCGCGGCAAGCGCGTCACCACAAAGGAGACCGTCGAGGTGGTCGAGATGGTCCTGTCGGGCCTGGTCAACAAGCGCATCGTCCAGGCCATCAACGATGCGGGCGGCCGCGCGGTGGGCATCTCCGGCAAGGATGACGACATGATGGTCTGCGAGGCGGACGATCCCGAACTGGGCTTCGTCGGCCGCCCGGTCGAGATGAACGTCCAGATCATCCGCGACCTTTATGGCGCGGGCATGATTCCGGTGATCGCCCCGGTCGCCACGGGGATGGAGGATAACGAGACCTTCAACGTGAACGGCGACACGGCGGCGGGCGCCATCGCGGGCGCGCTGAAGGCCGACCGGCTGCTGCTGCTGACCGATGTGGCGGGGGTCAAGGACGCCTCGGGCGAGGTGGTGACGCAGCTGCATCCCGACCAGGTGCGCGCGATGATCGCCGATGGCCAGATCGCCGGCGGCATGATCCCCAAGACCGAGACCGCGCTGAAGGCGCTGGATGACGGGGTGCGGGCGGTGGTGATCCTGGACGGGCGGGTGCCCAATGCCTGCCTGCTGGAGCTGTTCACCGAACATGGCGCGGGCTCGCTGATCCGCACGACGGAACCGCGGGTCAAGCCGCGCGGGCTGCGTCAGGGCGATACCGGGCTCTGACGCGCGTTCCGCTTGCTGCTCCGCCGGGACCTGTGGCAGGCTGCCTGAACCGACGGCATGGCACGAGAGGCAAAGACCCCATGACCCCCACAGGACACCGCCGCCTGATTCTGACCCGCCATGCGAAATCGGCCTGGGACGATCCCACGCTGGACGATCACGACCGGCCGCTGAACGAACGCGGCCGCCGGTCGGCCCGCGCGCTCGGCGACTGGATGGCCAGCCGCGGCCACGAGCCGGAGGAGGTGCTGTGCTCGACCGCGCTGCGCACCCGCGAGACATGGGAGATGCTGGCCATCGCCCCGCTGGAGGTGCGGCCGATCATGCGGTTCGAACCCACGCTCTATCACGCGGGGCCGGACCGGATGCTGGCGGTGCTGCGCACGGCGACCATGCCCACGGTGATGATGCTGGGCCATAATCCGGGCATTTCGGAATTCGCGGCCATGCTGCCCGCGCGGGCGCCGATGGACCCGGATTTCCGCCGCTATCCCACGGCGGCGACGCTGGTCGTGGATTTCCAGGTGGATAGCTGGGACCAGGTCCGCCCGGGCGAGGGCAGCGTGCTGGATTTCATCCGCTTCGACGGCCGCAGCTGAGACGCGTCAGGCAAGGGGCCGGGCAGGGGTCGCCCCCTGCCCCGCCCTTCAATGCCCCAGGATCTGGCTGAGAAACAGCTTGGTCCGTTCCGACCGCGGGTTGTTGAAGAATTCGGTCGGGGTGTTCTGCTCGACGATCTGGCCCTGATCCATGAAGATCACGCGATTGGCCACGGCCTGGGCAAAGCCCATCTCGTGGGTGACGCAGATCATGGTCATCCCCTCCTCGGCCAGCTCGATCATGGTGTCCAGGACCTCCTTGATCATCTCGGGGTCCAGCGCGCTGGTCGGTTCGTCGAACAGCATGATCTTGGGCTGCATGCAGAGCGAGCGGGCGATGGCCACGCGCTGCTGCTGGCCGCCCGACAGCTGGCCCGGATATTTGCCGGCCTGTTCGGGGATCTTGACCTTTTCCAGGAACCGCATGGCGGTCGCCTCGGCCTGCTTGCGGGGGATCTTGCGGACCCAGATCGGCGCAAGGGTGCAGTTCTCCAGCACGGTCAGATGCGGGAACAGGTTGAAATGCTGGAACACCATCCCGACCTCGGATCGGACCTTGTCGATGTTCTTGATGTCGTCGGTCAGTTCGACCCCGTCCACGACGATATGGCCCGCCTGATGCTGTTCCAGCCGGTTGATGCAGCGGATCAGCGTGGATTTCCCCGATCCCGACGGCCCCGCGATGACGATCCGTTCGCCGCGATGCACGGTCAGGTCGATGTCGCGCAGCACGTGGAACGATCCGTACCACTTGTTCATGTTGCGGATCTCGATGGCGACCTCGTCGCTGACGCGCATCTGGCTGCGGTCGATCACCCGTTCGATGGTTTCCATGATGTGGTCCTTACCTGTGGTCCCGCTGCAGGCGGCGTTCCAGATACATCGAGTATCGCGACATGCCGAAGCAGATGAGGAAGAAGATGGCGCCGACGAAGATGAACGGCTCCCAGTAGATGCCCTTCCAGGCGACATTGGCGCGCACCGCGTCCGACATCGACTTCAGCGGGTCGTAAAGGCCCACGAAGGTCACCAGCGTCGTGTCCTTGAACATGCCGATGAAGGTCGAGACGATCCCGGGGATCGAGATCTTCAGCGCCTGCGGCAGCACGATCAGCCGCTGCGCCTTCCAGTAATCCAGGCCCAAGGCGTCGGCCGCCTCGTACTGCCCCTTGGGCAGGGCGGCCAGGCCCCCGCGGATGACCTCGGCCATATAGGCGGCGGCGAAGATCGTCACCATGATGATGACGCGCAGGATGATGTCGAAGGTCGTGCCCGGCGGCAGGAAGTAGTTCAGCAGCAAGGATGCCACGAAGAGCAGCGTGATCAGCGGCACCCCGCGGATGAATTCGATGAAGATCACCGACAGCGACTTGATCAGGAACATGTCCGACTGCCGCGCCAAGGCCAGCACGATGCCCAAGGGCAGCGACAGCGCGATCCCCGCCACCCCAATGGTCAGGGACAGAAGAAAGCCGCCGAACCGGTCCGAGCGCACCGACTGGATGGACAGCGACAGCAGGTTCTCGGCGTCGCGCGCCGCGTCCCCCGCCAGCATCAGCCAGAACAGCACCGTGACCAGGATCGCCGCGACCGTCGCCAGCAGGGGCGAGACGCGCGACAGCACCCGCCACGCGATCCAGCCCAGCACCGGCCCGACCAGCACGAAGATCGGCCCCCAGAGGCTGCCGCCCCACAGGAACCACACCCCCAGCAGCGGATAGATGATCGAAAAGGGCAGCAGCCACATGATGTTGCGTTCCGACGCGACCAGCCCCACGACCAGGACCAGCGTCGCAAAGCCCAGCCATCCCGCGGGCGCCCCCAGGACGATCATCGCCCACAGGGTCACCACGGCGGTGATCGCCAGCACCACCCGCCGGATGGTCAGCGAGGCGCTGAACAGCACCGGCGCCAGCGCGACCATCATCAGCCCGAAGGTCATGGTCGGCCGCCAATAGAGGTCCTGCGGATAAAAGCCGAACAGATACTGGTTCCAGCGTTCGCGGATCACCGCGAAGCAGGCGCCGCGCGCGCCCTCGCCCCAGGTGGCGGCGACGATCTCGCGGCATTCGTTCAGGCTGTTGGCGTTCCAGACGGAATGGGCGAACCAGTCCCAGAAGGTCGCGACCAGGAACCAGACGATGCCGATCCCCAGGATGGTCAGGATGGTGTTCACGGGGCCGGAAAACAGGTTCTCGCGCAGCCAGCGCACCGCACCGGATTCCCGCACCGGGGGCGCGGCCGAAGGCAGCATGGTGTCGCGGACGAAGCCTACGGTCTGGGCGTGGGTGTCGCTCATCTCACCGCTCCTTCAGTTTGACGCGGGCGTTGAAGATGTTCATCCCCGCCGAGATGATCAGGCTGATCACCAGATAGGTCAGCATCATCAGCACGATCGCCTCCAGTTCCCGTCCGGTCTGGTTCAGCGTGGTGCCGCCCAGGGTGCCGCGCAGGTCCATGTAACCCACCGCGATCGCCAGAGAGCTGTTCTTGGTCAGGTTCAGGTATTGCGAGATCAGCGGCGGGATGATCACCCGCAGCGCCTGCGGCAGGATCACCAGGCTCATGGTGCGGTTGGGGCGCAGGCCCAGGGCGAAGGCCGCCTCGGACTGGCCGCGGCTGACGGCCAGGATGCCGGCGCGCACGATCTCGGCGATGAAGGCGGCGGTATAGAGCGTCAGCGCCAGCCACAGCGCCACCAGCGAGTTCGACACGTTCAGCCCGCCGGTGAAGTTGAAGCCCTGCAGGCTGGGCGCCTCCAGGTGCAGGCCGAAATACCAGATCAGGATCAGCGTCGGCACGGTCATCACGGCCAGCGTCTGCCACCAGGTGACGGGGCGGATGCCGGTGCGGTCCTGCACGGCCTGGGCGCGGTCGCGGATCATCCGGCGCGCGATCAGCCCGGCGATCAGGGCGCCCGCGATGGCGATGGTCGCCCAGTTGAAGGTGATGCGCGCCCCCAGGTCCAGGCTGCCCGGATCGTTGGTCATCGCCAGGGTCGGGATCGCGGTATAGCGGTTGGTCAGCGCCACATGATCGAAGAGGATCATCGAGGCGGTGGGATTGTCCCCGCGAAAGGCGTTGGGCGCGGGCATGATCTCGGTGAAGACCGCATAGACGATCAGGATCCACAAGAGCAGCGGCATGTTGCGGAAGATCTCGACGAAGACGGTCATCAGCCGCGCGAAGAGCCAGTTGTTCGACAGCCGCGCGACCCCCACGATCACGCCCAGAACGGTGGCCGCGATGCAGCCCAGCACCGCCACGATCAGCGTGTTCAGCAGCCCCACCACCGCGGCGCGCAGATGCGTGTCGTCGGCGGTATAGGGGATCGGCGTCTGCGGGATGTCATAGCCCGCGCGCTGGAACAGGAACCCGAAGTTGAAGCTCTTGCCCATCAGGCTCAGGTTGTGGATCGTGTTCATGACCAGCCACCAGGCGCCGGCCATGACCAGGATGAACACGACCACCTGGAAGGTCATGGACCGATACCGCCGGTCATTGACCAGCATGCTCAGTCGGAACGGCGGCGAAGCCGGGACCGATGCGTCCGTCATCTTTCTACCCCTGTCACCCGCCATCGGCTTTGTGCCGTTTCATTGATGCGGCGGGCTTGTCGTTGATCGGGGACCGGCCCGTGCGGCCGGCCCCCTTGTCCGTGTCGGATCAGCGGAACGGCGGCGCGTAGAGCAGCCCGCCCTGGGTCCATTGCGCGTTCAGCCCGCGCGCCAGCCCGATCGGGGTCTGTTCGCCGATATTGGCGGCGAAGATCTCGCCATAGTTGCCGCCGGCCACGATCGCGCGGCGCGCCCATTCGGCGTCCAGGCCGATCATCGCGCCCAGCTCGTCCGTGGTGCCCAGCAGGCGCTGGACCTCGGGGTTGGTCGAGGACCGGACCAGCTCCTCGATATTGCGCGAGGTGACGCCGTATTCCTCGGCGGCGATCAGCGCGTTCAGCGTCCAGCGGGCGATGTCGCCCCAGTTGTTGTCGCCATGGCGCACGGCCGGGCCAAGCGGTTCCTTCGAGATGATCTCGGGCAGGATGATGTGGCTTTCGGGATCGGCGAAGGCGGCGCGGGTCGCGGCCAGGCCCGATGCGTCGGTCGTATAGGCGTCGCAGGCCCCGGCCATGTATTGCTGTTCACCCTCGGCATTGCTGTCGATGTTGACGGGGGTGTAGTTCAGGTTGTTGGCGCGGAAATAATCGGCCAGGTTCAGCTCGGTCGTGGTGCCGGTCTGGATGCAGATGGTGGCGCCGTCCAGTTCCTTGGCCGAGGTCACGCCCAGGTCGCGGCTCACCATGAAGCCTTGGCCGTCATAGTAGTTCACGCCCACGAAATCCAGCGCCAGGTCCGTATCGCGCGAGAAGGTCCAGGTCGAGTTGCGCGCCAGCACGTCGACCTCGCCCGAGGCCAGCGCGGTGAAGCGGGTCTGGCCCGTGGTCGGCACGAAGCGCACCTTGTTCGGATCGCCCAGCACCGCCGCGGCCAGCGCCCGGCAATAGGCCACGTCGAACCCGGTCCAGTTGCCGCTGGCATCCGGCGCCGCGAAGCCGACCAGGCCGGTATTCACGCCGCAGTTCAGCTCGTCGCGGTCCTTGACCTGCGCCAGCGTCGCCCCCCCATCCTGGGCCATCCCCATGCCGGCCAGCATCGTCGTCGCGGCCACCGTCCCCAGGAAAACCGATTTTTTCATTTCTACCTCTGTGTTGGAGCATCCTGCGGGCCTTGGGCCCCCGGACGCGATGCGGACCCTTCCCCGGGTCCTTGTCGACCTCGGGCCGGCATCGACTGCCGTCCCAATAGGCGGTATTGTGCCGATACAACTTGCCGCGTCAAGAACTCCGTCGCCGGTCGCAACCGCTTTCAACCGCGACGGGACAGATGCCACAGGCGCTCTGCCACCAGAATGGACAGACGGCGGCCCTCGGCCACGGCGGCGGCGTCCTCGTCATGGCCCCATTCCTCGGCCTGGAAATCCTCGTCGATGCGGGACAGGTGGTGGGCCTCCTCGCCGGTCAGGCGGCCCTCGATCACCGCCAGGCCCAGGATCAGCGACCCGGGAATCGTGACCAGATCATGCAGCGCGGTCAGCCCATACAGGTCCAGCGCGCGCAGACGGTCATGCAGCCGGGCCAGCGCGGCGGGGTCCTGGGGGACGGGAATCACCCCTTCGGTCACGCGCAGCGGCGCGTCCAGGTCGCGCGCGGCCCATGCGATCAGCGGGTCCCAGGCCTCGGCCTGGCGCCGGACCAGGACCTGCGGCCCCGTTGCCCGATAGGACAGCAGGTCGGTGCCCGCATATTCGGCAAGCATGGAAGCAACGTCTTCGAATTGCGGGGCCACGCGTTCGGTCGCGGAATTGGCCGCCCGGGTCAGGGGCATGGTCAGCGGGCGGATCAGATCCTCCTGCGCGCGCCATTCCTCGGCCAGGGCGCGGGCCAGCGCCTCGGTCGGCAGGATCAGGGGATGCTTGTTGGGGCTGCGCAGGGGTTTGTCATCCAGCACAACCTCGAACCCGTCGCCCGCCGCGCGGGTCGAGACCTCGGTCCAGAACCGCCGGGCCTTCCATTCGCTCATGCCGCCCACTCCTCGATGGCCTGTGTCAATGCGCCGAAATCATCCAGCAGCCGCGCCGCGCCGTGATCGCGCAGCACCTGCGGGGGGTGATAGCCCCAGGTCACGCCCAGGCCCGTCACGCCCGCCGCCTGCGCCATCGCCATGTCAAAGCCCGTATCCCCGATCATCACCGCGCGGTCGGCCGGAACCCCGGTCTCGGACAGGGCCGCCAGCAGCATCGCGGGATGCGGCTTGGACGGGTGGCCGTCCGCCGTCTGCAGGCTGATGAACCGCCCCTGCAGCCCGTGGCCCAGGATCATCGCATCCAGCCCCCGGCGCGACTTGCCCGTGGCCACGGCCAGCAGCAGGTCGTCGCGCCGCGCCAGCCGGTCCAGGCAGTCCCGCGCCCCGGGAAAGAGCGGCGCGATCCCCTGCGTCCGCGCCCGCGCGAAGCTGTCCTTGTAGGCCGCCACGATCGCCGCCTGCACCGCATCCGACAGGCGCGGCGCCAGTTCGCGCACCGCGACCGGCAGGGACAGGCCGACGATGCGCAGCGTCTCGGCCTTGGGCAGCGGCTCCAGCCCGACCTGCGCGAAGGCATGGCTCATGGCATGGTGGATGTGGTCCTGGCTGTCGACCAGCGTGCCGTCGACGTCAAAGACGACCAGCCTCATGCGTCATCCGCAAAGGGGTCGTCGGGCACGTCGTTCTCGTGCCAGCCGACCGATTTCCAAGTGCGCAGCATATGCTCGGGCAGGGGCGCGGTGATGGTCACGCGCTTCCTGGTGATCGGATGGTCGAAGGTGATCGAGCGGGCGTGCAGATGCAGCTTCTTGCTGATCTCGCCGCCCAGCTGCGCGCCCCAGCCATCGCCCAGATTCTCCTGCCCCGATCCGCCGTATTTGCCGTCGCCCACGATCGGATGGCCCAGTTCGGCCATATGGGCGCGCAGCTGATGCGTGCGCCCGGTGATCGGCACCAGCGCGCACCAGCTGGCCCGCGTGGCCAGCGCGTCCAGCACGGCGTAATCGGTGGTGGCGCGCTTGGCGCCTTCGGTCGCGTCGATGTCGCGGGGATGGACGGCGATCATCTTCTCGTTGTCGCCGCGGCCGCCGCCGCCCTTGACCAGGCCATAGCGGATCGTGCCCATGCGCGGATGCGGCACGCCCGCCACCGCCGCCCAATAGATCTTGCGCGTGGTCTTGTCGCGGAAGGCCGCCGACAGGGCGCGCGCCACCCGGTCGGTCCGCGCCAGCAGCAGCACCCCCGACGTGTCCTTGTCCAGCCGGTGCACCAACTTGGGCCGTTCCTTGTAGCCAAAGAGCAGCGCGGTGGTCAGCCCGTCCACATGCCGTCCGCCCAACCCGCTGCCGCCTTGGCTGGGCAGGCCGGGGGGCTTGTTCAGCGCGATGATGTGTTCGTCCTTCCACAGGACGGCCTCCTGGATCATCTGCGCGTCGCTGTCGGTCACGCGCGGGCCCAAGGGGCGTTCGGCCCGTTCAGCGGCGGGACCGGGTTCGGGCAAAGGCGGGATGCGGACCTGCTGGCCCGGCTCGACCCGGGTGGCGGCCTTGACCCGGCCGCCATCGACGCGCAATTCGCCCTTGCGGCACATCTTCTCGACCGCGACCTGGCTCAGATGCGGAAAGCGCTTGCGCAGCCAGCGGTCCAGGCGCATCTCCGCCTCGTCATCGCCGACGATGATGGTCTGAACGCCACTCATGGCTGAAATCCTCGTGTTTGCTGGCCCCTCTCCTGTCGGCGCGGGGCGGCAAAGTCAACCGCCGCGCTTCAGGCGCTGGCTGACGAACCAGTCCAGGCGCTTCTTCAGCTCGCGTTCGAAGCCCCGCTCGACCGGGACATAGAGGACCGGGCGCTTGACGCCGTCGGGGAAATAGTTCTGGCCGCTGAACCCGTCCTCGGCATCATGGTCATAGGCATAGCCCGCGCCATAGCCCTGATCCTTCATCATCTTGGTCGGCGCGTTCAGGATATGGGCGGGGGGCATCAGGCTGCCGGTGCGGCGCGCCTCGGCCCGGGCGCCCTTGTAGGCGGCATAGCCCGCGTTGGATTTCGGCGCCAAGGCCAGATAGATCACCGCCTGGCCCAAGGCCAGCTCGCCCTCCGGACTGCCCAAGCGTTCATAGAGCGCCCAGGCATCCAGGCAATGGCGCGCGGCCGCCGGATCGGCCAGGCCGATATCCTCGATCGCCATGCGGGTGATGCGGCGCGCGAGGTAACGCGGATCCTCGCCCCCCTCCAGCATCCGCGCCAGCCAATAGAGCGCGGCATCCGGGTCGCTGCCGCGCACCGATTTGTGCAGGGCCGAGATCAGGTTGAAATGCTCGTCCCCCGCCTTGTCGTATTTCGCGGCCCGCCGCATCAGGCGCTGCGCCAAGGCGTCGGGGTCGATGGGCGCGGTGACCTTCCAGGCGGCGACCTGCTCGATCAGGTTCAGGGCGGCGCGGCCGTCGCCATCGGCCATCTCCAGCAGCGCGTCGCGCGCCTCGGGGGTCAAAGGCAGCTTGCGGCCCAGCTCGCGTTCGGCGCGCTGCGCCAACAGCTCCAGATCGGCCAAGGACAGGCGGTCCAGCACGATGACCTGGGCGCGCGACAGCAGCGCGGCGTTCAGCTCGAAGGAGGGGTTCTCGGTCGTGGCCCCGACCAGCAGGATGGTGCCATCCTCCATATGCGGCAGGAAGCTGTCCTGCTGCGCCTTGTTGAAACGGTGGATCTCGTCGACGAAGAGCAGCGTCGCGCGGCCCTGCCCCCGGCGCAGACGCGCGGCGTCGAAGACCTTGCGCAGGTCCGGGACGCCGGTGAAGATCGCGCTGATCTGCACGAAGGCCAGGTCGGTCTCGTCCGCCAGCAGGCGGGCGATGGTGGTCTTGCCCACCCCGGGCGGCCCCCAGAGGATCAGCGAGGACAGGCTGCCCGCCTCCAGCATCCCGCCGAGCGGCCCGTCGGGGCCCAGCACCCTGCCCTGCCCGATCACGTCGGACAGGCGCGCGGGCCGGATGCGGTCGGCCAGGGGGCGGACCGTCCGCGACGGGGTTTCGGGTTCGGGCGCAGTGTCGAAAAGGTCGGCCATGGCGCGCAGTCTAGGGCCTGGCCCCGGTCTGCGACAGCCCCATCAATGCATCTTGGTGGTCAGGTCGATCGCCACGCATTGGAACAGCCCGTCATCGATCTGCATCTGGCGGCCCAAGGCCTCGGCCGTCAGCCCGCAGCGCCCGTACCAACGCGGCCAGTTCGCCCCGGTCAGCGCGATCAGCTTGGTCGCGCCCATGTCACGCGCCGATCCGGTCATCGCCTCGACCATCTTGAAGTGGACCTTGCGGCGATACATCTGCGGGATCGAGTGGCTGACGAAGACGCGCGAGCATTCCCAGACATGCGGATCGACCGGCGCGGGCGCATAGAGCAGGTCCTGCGGGATGGCGCCGCCCAGGATCCCCTCCTGCGCGTCGCGGATCATGTAGGAATAGATCCCGCAACGCGCCGTGGTGGGGGTCAGCCGGATGCCCGCCAGGACCTCGGTGCGGTCATGGATGGCGATCCAGCGGCTCTGGGGCGTGTCATACTGGTCGAATTCCATATCCTCGGATTCGGGCAGGTCCCAGTTCTTCTGGATGATGAAGCTCTGCTTGCGGGCCCGGAACAGGTTTGCGAACAGTTCGCCGTGATTGTGTAGGTTCGAAAAGGACAATGTCGTGGTCTGCATCTGCTTCTCCTGGGTGTGAGGGCACCCTTCCCGCCTTGCGGACCCCTGTGGGCGACATCTACAGCAAACGGTATTCCTTGGCCCTCTGCAGCGCCTCGGCGGTGGTCCTGGCCTTCAGGCGCTCGCGGACGGAAATCAACCTAGCCTTGAACGCGCTTTCGGTAATGCCAAGCTTGGCAGCCGCAGCCGCATGACGATCCCCCTCCGCAATGCAACGAAGGGCATCTTTCTGAGCCTTGGTCAGGCTCTCCGGCGGCTCCGTGATCTCGTGGAGGCGCCGAACCGTGGTCGAGATCTCGGCGATCTCGGGGTCGGTGAACTCGCGGTCGGCCCGGGCAAAGGAGGCGATGGTCCGCGAGGCGATCGGACCATGGGACACGGTCAGACCGAAGATCAGCCCGTGATTCGCCGCATCCTTCAGGATGTTGAACGGATCAGGGATCGGCAGCGACGACCACCGGCAATGCCCCGTGGTCGAAAAGCCCCAGGCAATCGTGGGGTCACGCAGGGCATAGCCGTTCTGGGAATAGAATTCCGACCATTCCTCGGAATAGGTCTGGAATTGCATCAGGGGCGCCGCGAAGCGGATATGCAGACCGACGAAATAGCCGGACTGGGCAATCTTGCCCAGGCTGCGCAATCCGGCGTTTATGTCTGCACGTGAGGACATGGCTTTTTGAACAGCTTGAAATGATTACGGTCAACGTCCATCGAAGCTTTGGACGCATTAAGTTTCGATTTGGTTAACGCGATGGCAAATAGGTTGCGTTCCATCATTCTCCCCCTGGCCGGCCGCTGAAGACGGCCGCGCCGCCTCCAGTCATACCGCCAGTCCGCCACCCGCAATAAGGCGAAGAATGCGCGCTGCCTCTACGTCAAGCGGATAAGCGAAACCCCGCCGCGGCAGGTCGCGACGGGGCAATGTCGGTCAGCCGAAGCGCCGGGATCACTCCTCGGCGTATTCCGCCTCCAGGCGGGCGCGGTCGGCGGCGCCCTTGGCGCTGGTGTCGCGGTCGACCAGCTCGATGATCGCCATCGGCGCCATGTCGCCATAGCGGAAGCCGGCCTTCATAATGCGGACATAGCCGCCCTGACGGTCCTTGTAGCGCTCGCCCAGGACGTCGAACAGCTTGGCGACATGCATGTCCTGCTTCAGCGCGGCGGCGGCCTGACGGCGGGCGTGCAGATCGCCGCGCTTGGCCAGCGTGATCAGCTTTTCGACGATCGGACGCAGTTCCTTGGCTTTCGGCAAGGTGGTCTTGATCTGCTCGTGCTCGATCAGCGAGCCGGACATGTTGGCGAACAGCGCCTTGCGGTGTTCGTGGGTACGGTTGAGGCGGCGGTAACCGCGAGCGTGACGCATGATGATCTCCTACAGCGTGTTTTGCTTTGTCCGGCGGCCCATGCGTGCGGGCCGCTCTCCTTGGGGCGGATGCCCATATCCGGCGGGGGTCACCCCCCGCCGATATCTCAGAACTGGTCGTCGAAACGCTTGGCCAGGTCCTCGATGTTCTCCGGCGGCCAGTCGACCACATCCATGCCCAGGTGCAGTCCCATGCCCGACAGCACTTCCTTGATCTCGTTCAAGGACTTGCGGCCAAAGTTCGGGGTCCGCAGCATCTCGGCCTCGGTCTTCTGGATCAGGTCGCCGATATAGACGATGTTGTCGTTCTTCAGGCAGTTCGCCGAACGGACCGACAGCTCCAGCTCGTCGACCTTTTTCAGCAGGCGCGGGTCGAATTCCAGCCCGTCGTCGCTGTCCTGGCGGGTCGCCGATTCGGGTTCGTCGAAGTTCACGAAGACCGACAGCTGGTCCTGGACGATGCGCGCGGCATAGGCCACGGCGTCCTCGGGGGTCAGCGAGCCGTCCGTCTCGATCTTCATCGTCAGCTTGTCGTAATCCAGCACCTGGCCCTCGCGGGTCGGCTGAACCTCGTAGCTGACGCGCTTGACCGGCGAGAAGATCGCGTCGATCGGAATCAGGCCGATGGGCGCATCCTCGGGGCGGTTCTTGTCGGCGGCGACATAGCCCTTGCCCGTCTGCACGGTCAGTTCCATGTTCAGCTCGGCGCCGTCGTCCAGGTGGCATATGACGTGGTCGCGGTTCAGCACGGTGATGCCGGCCGTTTCCTGGATGTCGCTGGCCTTGACCTCGCCCGGACCCTTGGCGGACAGGGTCAGGCGCTTGGGGCCTTCGACATCCATCTTCAGGGTGACGCCCTTCAGGTTCAGAACGATGTCGGTCACGTCCTCGCGGACGCCGGCGACGCTGCTGAATTCATGCAGGACATTGTCGATCTGGACGGCGGTGATGGCACCGCCCTGCAGCGACGACATCAGCACGCGGCGCAGCGCGTTGCCAAGCGTCAGGCCGAAGCCCCGCTCCAGCGGCTCCGCGACCAGGGTCGCGGTGCGGGTCGCGTCGGCGCCCGGCTTGACGACCAGCTGGGTCGGCTTGATCAGTTCGGCCCAATTCTTGTGGATCATGGATTTTCCTCCATACCTGTCCCCGACCCATGACCGTGGCCGGAAACGCCCGAGGTGAAATGCATAAGCCCGGCCCCCGCGAAAAGGCGGGGGCCGGTCATTGATGATCCGCGATCAGACGCGACGGCGCTTGGGCGGGCGGCAGCCGTTATGCGCGATCGGCGTCACGTCACGGATGGCCGTGATGTTGAAGCCGGCCGCGGCCAGCGCGCGCAGAGCCGATTCGCGGCCCGAGCCGGGGCCCTGGACCTCGACGTCCAGCGTGCGGACGCCGTGTTCCTGCGCCTTGCGGCCGGCATCCTCGGCGGCCATCTGGGCGGCATAGGGGGTCGATTTGCGCGACCCCTTGAAGCCCATCGTGCCGGCCGAGGACCATGCGATCGCATTGCCCTGGACGTCCGAGATCAGGATCTTGGTGTTGTTGAAGCTCGAATTCACATGAGCAACGCCAGCGGCGATGTTCTTGCGTTCCTTGCGCTTCATGCGGGTCTTGTCACGTGCCATGTCGCTGCCCCCTTACTTCTTCTTGCCGGCGATCGGTTTCGCCGGGCCCTTGCGGGTGCGGGCGTTGGTATGCGTGCGCTGACCGCGCACGGGCAGGCCGCGACGGTGGCGCAGGCCGCGATACGAACCCAGATCCATCATGCGCTTGATGTTCATCTGGACTTCGCGGCGCAGGTCGCCCTCGACGGTCAGGTTGGCGTCGATATATTCGCGGATCGACAGGACTTCGGCATCCGACAGTTCATTGACGCGGCGCGTGCGGTCGATGCCGGTCGCCTCGCAGATCTGTTCGGCGAACATGTCGCCGATGCCGTGGATATAGGTCAGTGCGATGGGGACGCGTTTCCCCGTCGGAATGTTGACGCCAGCAATACGAGCCACGCGTTTTCCTTTTCAGTTGCGGTTCCGTAACGCCGGAACCTTTTTTCACAACGCAAGGCCCGAAAGCCATGCCTTCGGGCCAAATCGATGATCCACCCGCGGACCGGGTGATTCTCTTGCGAGATGCCGTGATCTAGCGGCAGTCGGCCCCGCCGTCAAGCGCCGGGGCCTGATGCCGCCTCAGGGCAGCTTGGCGGCGATGGCCTCGGCGACGTCATCCATCGCGCCCATGCCGTCCACCGCCTGAAGATCGCCCTTGGCGTAATAGTAGCCCAGAAGCGGCGCGGTCTTCTTGTAATATTCCCGCAGCCGGTCGGCAAAGACCTCGGGCGTGTCGTCGCGGCGGACCTCCTGACCCGCGGCGCGGCTCTCCTCGGCGCGCTTGACGATCCGGCCGACCAAGGCCTCGTCATCGACCTGCAGCTCGATCACCGCGTCCAGCTTCATGCCGGTCTCCTCCAGCAGGCGGCCCAGGGCGTCGGCCTGGGCCAGCGTCCGGGGGAAGCCGTCAAAGATGAAGCCCTTGCCGCCGCGGTCCAGCTGTTCGCGAATCAGGCCGATGACGATTTCGTCTGTGACCAGCTCGCCCCGGTCCATGACCTCGGCCACGCGCTTGCCCATCTCGGTCCCCGAGGACCGGGCGGCCCGCAGCATGTCGCCGGTGGACAGCTGCACCAGGCCGCGTTCATCCACCAGACGCTTGGCCTGGGTGCCCTTGCCGGCACCCGGCGGTCCCAACAGGATGATGTTGATGGTCATGCGTCTGTCCCCCTCAGGCTGGCCATTAATTTCGGCCCTTTCGGTCCCGCCGCGCCCTCAGCGGCGCGACGGTGTGCGGCGCGGTTTCGCCGTCCCCGGCTTGCGCTTACCACGCAGCTGGGATTTCTCAATCAGCCCTTCGTATTGATGGGCCAGCAGATGGCTCTGGACCTGGTTGATCGTGTCCATCGTCACCGAGACCACGATCAGCACCGAGGTGCCGCCCAGATAGACCGGGATCGAGAACTGGTCGCGCAGGATCTCGGGCATCAGGCAGACGGCGGCCAGATAGGCCGAACCGATCACCAGGACGCGGTTCACGACATAGTCCAGATAATCCTGGGTCCGCTTGCCGGGCCGGATGCCGGGAATGAAGCCGCCCTGGTTCTTCAGGTTCTCGGCCACGTCCTCGGTCTTGAAGGACACGTTCTGGGTGTAGAAATAGGTGAAGAAGATGATCATCGCCGCGAAGAACAGCAGATAGAGCGGCTGTCCCGGCCCAAAATATGCCAGCACCAGCGACATGACCGGCCCCGTCTCATTCCCCGAGAAGGTCGAGATCGTGATCGGCAACAGCAGCAGCGAGCTCGCGAAGATCGCCGGAATCACGCCCGCCGGGTTCACCTTGACCGGCAGGTGGCTGGTCTGGCCGTCATAGACCTTCATGCCGACCTGGCGCCGGGGATACTGGATGCGAATCTTGCGCAGCGCGCGCTCCATGAACACGACGAAGGCGATGACGGCGATCAGCATGACGATCACGAACAGGATCACCGGGGTCGAGATCGCGCCCGACCGGCCCTGCTGGAAGAAGGTCGCCAGCGCCGCCGGAATTTCCGCCAGGATTCCCACGAAGATGATCAGCGAGATGCCGTTGCCGACGCCGCGCGCGGTGATCTGTTCACCCAGCCACATCAGGAACATCGTGCCGCCGACCAGCGTGATCACGACCGATGCCTGGAAGAACAGCCCCGGCTCATGCGCCAGGCCCCCCGCCTCAAGGCTTCGGGCCAGGCCATAGGCCTGGAACAGCGCCAGCGCGACCGTGCCGTAGCGGGTGTACTGGTTGATCTTCTTGCGGCCCTGCTCGCCCTCTTTCTTCAGCTGCTCCAGCGACGGGACCATCGAGGTCAGCAGCTGCACGATGATCGAGGCCGAGATATAGGGCATGATGCCCAAGGCAAAGACGCCCATCCGGCCAAGCGCGCCGCCGGTGAACATGGACAGCATCCCGCCGATCCCGGTCGAGGCCTGGTCCATGAAGTTGCGCAGCGCCGCGCCGTCGATGCCGGGCACGGGGATATAGGTGCCGACGCGGTACATGATCAGCACGCCGATTGTGAACCAGATCCGCTGGCGAAGTTCCGTGGCCTTGCCGAGCTGCCCCCAGGAGAGGTTCGCGGCCATCTGTTCTGCGGCTGACGCCATATGAAGTCCGTCCCGTGTCATGACAGCGCCGCCGACCCGTTTTCGCGGGGACCGGCGGCGCCTGAAAACCTGAATGCTATCTATGGGGCGCGCGCGCCCCGATCAACAGCTTATTCGGCCGCCGCCTTGGGCGCGGCCAACTGGACCTTGCCGCCGGCCTTCTCGACCGCCTCGATGGCGGCCTTCGACGCGCCGGTGACGCTGATGGTCAGGCCGGCCTTCAGTTCGCCCTTGGCCAGCAGACGGATGCCGTCCAGCTTGCGGCGCACGAGGCCCGAGGCGACCAGCGCATCCTCGGTCAGCTCGGCGGAGCCGTCGATCTTACCCGCGTCGATGAAGCCCTGGATCATGCCCAGGTTGACGACGGCGAAGCTCTTGGTGTTGGGCGCGGTGAAGCCACGCTTGGGCAGACGGCGATAGAGCGGCATCTGGCCGCCTTCATAACCGTTCAGCGCGACGCCCGAACGCGATTTCTGGCCCTTGATGCCGCGGCCTGCGGTCTTGCCCTTGCCCGAACCGGGGCCGCGGGCGACGCGCTTCTTGGTGCGGTTGGCGCCGTCATTGTCGCGGATTTCATGCAGTTTCATGTCGCTTCTCCTTGCCGGACGCACCCTCGAAGCGAAACAGGGGGCCACGGCTTTTCTTGCTTGTTGAATCACTGTGCCCTGAGGCACCGGGGCGCAATACACCCGATCGCCGCGGCATTCAAGCAATCCTGCAACGCCGCCCGCCCCGCGGGGCCATGACACCATCTTGTGTCTTGAGCGCCGCGCCCCCCTGCCCCAGTCATCGATGCAGACGCAACCGACAGGACACCCCCATGAGGCGCCTGACCCTTTCCCTTTTCGCCCTGACCGCGGCCCTGACCGCAACCTTGACCGCGGCCCCCGCCCTGGCCGAGCCGGTCTTCTGCACCGCGCGCATCAACGACCGCGACGTCGTGATGGCCTATGACCCCGCCGAGGCGCGCCAGGATGACAGCTTCACCCGCAGGCAGGCCCTGGCCGCCCGCGTCGGGCGCCACGACTGCCCCAGCTATGTGGTGCTGCGCAGCCTGACGCCGGAACTGACCGACGAGGAACGCCAGCCCTTCTGCCTGCGCCATGACAAGGCCAGCGATTCGGTGATCGGCTATGACCTGGGCGCCCGCGACAGCCTGGGCCAGTGCCGCGCAGCGTCGCGCTCGGTCTGTCGGCGGGTGAACCAGACCACGGCGGCCGCCAATGCCCTGACCGGGGCGGCCGCGCGGCGGTCGGTCCAGGGGCTGCAGGCCCTGCCCGACGGGTCGGGCGCGGTCATCCTGAACGGCACCGGCAGCGCGATCTCCGGGGCGCTGGCCTCGCTCGGCGGGGCGGCGGCGGCCGTGGCGGCATCGCCCGTGCTGCTGACCGGGGCGGCCGTGTCGGTCGTGGCCGTGGGCGGCACGCTCTATGCCTGCCGCGAGGAGGACTGAGGTCCGGAACGCAAAACGCCCCGCCGATCGGCGGGGCGTTTCGATGAACAGGGCCTGACGGGCCTCAGTTCTTTTCTTCGATGATGGTCACCAGATGCGGGATCTTGTTGACCATGCCGCGGACCGAAGGCGTGTCCTCCAGTTCCCGCGTGCGATGCATCTTGTTCAGGCCCAGACCCTTCAGCGTCTCGCGCTGGATGGCGGGGCGGCGGATCGGGCTGCCGATCTGCTTGACGACGATGGTTCCCATGATGGCTCCTTAGGCTTCGACGGCTTCGGCAGCCGGCTTGGTGTCCTGCTGCAGGATGTCGGCCACCTTCTTGCCGCGACGCTGCGCGACCGAACGGGGGCTCGATTCCTTTTTCAGGCCATCCAGGGTGGCGCGGATCATGTTGTAGGGGTTCTGCGACCCCTGCGACTTGGCCACGACGTCCTGGACGCCCAGCATCTCGAAGACGGCGCGCATCGGGCCGCCCGCGATGATCCCGGTACCGGGAACGGCGGTCCGCATGATGACCTTGCCGGCGCCGTGGCGGCCTTCCATGTCATGATGCAGGGTGCGGCCGTCGCGCAGCGGGACGCGGATCAGGTTGCGCTTGGCCTGCTCGGTGGCCTTGCGGATGGCCTCGGGGACCTCCTTGGCCTTGCCCTTGCCGAAGCCGACGCGGCCGCGCTGGTCGCCCACGACGACGAGCGCCGCAAAGCCGAAGCGCTTGCCGCCCTTGACGGTTTTCGAAACGCGGTTGATCGCGACGAGGCGATCCTGGAATTCCGGGTTCTCTTCGCGCTCGTCGCGGCGACCCCGGCGGTTGTCACGTTCTGCCATGAGGCATTCCTTCCTGGTTGGCGCGCGCTTGGCGCCGATCACATCAACCCAGGTGGGCGGGCGACCGAAACCGTCCGCCCCCGGGTCATCGGAGCGGCGCCCGAAAGCGCCGCCCGCAACATCAGAACTTCAGGCCACCTTCACGGGCGGCGTCGGCCAGAGCCTTGACTTTGCCGTGGAAGATGAAGCCGCCGCGGTCGAAGACCACTTCCTCGACGCCGGCGGCCTTCGCACGCTCGGCGATCGCGGTGCCGATCTTGGCGGCGGCCTCGACGTTGTTCTTGCCCACCAGGCCGAAATCCTTCTCCAGCGTGCTGGCCGAGGCCAGGGTCACGCCGTTCAGGTCGTCGATGACCTGAACCGAGATGTTCTTCGACGACCGGTGGATCGACAACCGCGGACGGCCGTTCGACATCGCCCGCAGTTTGTTCCGCACGCGCAGGCGGCGCTTCTGGAACAGCTCTTGCTTTTTCAGTGCCATTTCATGCGCCCCTTACTTCTTCTTGCCTTCCTTGCGGAAGACATACTCGCCCTTGTAGCGGATGCCCTTGCCCTTGTAGGGCTCAGGCTTGCGCCACTCGCGGATGTTCGCGGCAACCTGACCAACCAGCTGCTGGTCGATGCCCTCCACAACGATTTCGGTCTGCTTCGGCGACGTGATCGTGACGCCTTCCGGCACCTCGAAGTTCACGTCATGCGAATAACCCAGAGCCAGCTTCAGGACATTGCCCTGCATGTTGGCGCGGTAACCCACGCCCTGGATCTCCAGCTCCTTCTTGAAGCCCGTCGAGACGCCCGTCGCCAGGTTCTCGATCATCGAGCGGGTCATGCCCCACTGCTGGCGGGCACGTTTGGACGTGCCGCGCGGCTTCACCGAAACCGAACCCTCTTCCAGGGTCAGGTCCACATCATCGGTCGCCGTGAAGCTGCGGGTGCCTTTCGGCCCCTTAACTTCGATGGTCTGACCCTTGATCTCGGCCGTCACGCCCTTGGGCAGTTCGACCGGCTTCTTACCAATCCGAGACATTCCGCCCTCCTTAGAACACGGTGCAGAGGACTTCGCCGCCGACATTGGCGTTGCGAGCCGCTGCATCCGACATGACGCCCTTGGGAGTCGAGACGATGGAGACGCCCAGACCCTGACGGACCTGCGGGATTTCCTTGGAACCGGCATAGACGCGGCGACCGGGCTTGGACACGCGCGACAGTTCCCGGATGACCGGGCTTCCGTCGTGGTATTTCAGGCCGATTTCCAGCTCCTTATGGCCGGCTTCGGTGGTCACTTCCTCGTAGCCGCGGATGTAACCTTCGCTTTGCAGCACGTCCAGAACCCAGGCACGCAGCTTGGAGGCGGGGGTGCGGACGGTCGATTTGCCGCGCATCTGCGCATTGCGGATGCGGGTCAGCATATCGCCGAGAGGATCGTTCATCATTCTGTATGCCCCCTTACCAGCTGGACTTGACCAGGCCGGGGATCTGACCTTGCGAGCCCAGCTCGCGCAGCATGATCCGCGACAGTTTCAGTTTGCGGTAATACGCATGCGGACGACCGGTCAGTTGGCACCGGTTGTGCAGACGCGTCGCCGACGAGTTGCGCGGCAGTTCGGCCAGCTTCAGCGAGGCCTTGAACCGCTCTTCCATCGGACGGGACTGGTCGTTGATGATCTCTTTCAGGTCGGCACGCTTGGAGGCGTACTGCTTGACCAGACGCTCGCGCTTCTTCTCGCGCTCGATCATGGATTTCTTTGCCATATCTTCTTTCCCTCCGCGATCAGCTGGTGAACGGCATGTTGAAATGCTTCAACAGCGACTTCGCTTCCGCGTCGGTCGTCGCGGTGGTGCAGATGATGATGTCCATCCCCAGAACTTCGTCGACCTTGTCGAAGTTGATTTCCGGGAACACGATCTGTTCCTTCAGACCCATCGCATAGTTGCCCCGACCGTCGAACGAGGTCGGCTTCACGCCGCGGAAGTCGCGGACGCGCGGCAGCGCGATGTTGATCAGGCGGTCCAGGAATTCGTACATGCGGTCGCCGCGCAGGGTCACCTTGCAGCCGAGCGGCATCTCCTCACGGACGCGGAAGCCGGCGATCGACTTCTTGGCATGCGTGATGACAGCCTTCTGACCGGCGATGAGCGACAGCTCCTCGGCGGCCTGCTTGACCTTCTTGGTGTCCTTGACGGCTTCGCCGACGCCCATGTTCAGGACGATCTTGTCCAGACGCGGGATCTGCATATCGTTCTTGTAGCCGAACTCTTCCTTCAGCGCGGCCTTGATCTTGTCACGGAACTCCGCGCGCAGGCGGGGCGTGTACTTGGTTGCGTCCAGCATCAGATCACGTCTCCCGTGGTCTTGGCGAAACGGACCTTCGCGCCGTCTTCCATGCGGAAGCCCACGCGGGTCGCCTTGCCGTCCTTGTCCATCAGCGCCAGGTTCGACAGGTCGATCGGCATGGCCTTCGCCACGCGGCCGCCCTGGCTGTTCTGGGACTGCTTGGTGTGGCGGATGGCGACGTTCACGCCGTCCACGATGGCCTTGTTGTCCTTGGGCATGACAGCGGTGATCTCACCCTGCTTGCCCTTGTCCTTGCCGGCCAGCACGACGACCTTGTCGCCCTTCTTCAGCTTGGCAGCCATCACAGCACCTCCGGAGCGAGCGAGATGATCTTCATGAAGTTCTTGGCACGCAGCTCGCGCACGACCGGCCCGAAGATACGGGTGCCGACCGGTTCGCCCTGGTTGTTCAGGATGACGGCGGCGTTGCGGTCGAAGCGGATCGAGGTGCCGTCTTCACGGTTCACTTCTTTCGCGGTGCGGACGACGACGGCCTTGCGGACGTCACCTTTCTTGACCCGGCCCCGCGGGATGGCTTCCTTGACGGACACGACGATGATGTCGCCCACCGACGCATAGCGACGGTGCGAACCACCCAGGACCTTGATGCACTGAACCCGGCGAGCGCCGGAGTTGTCAGCAACATCCAGATTGGTCTGCATCTGGATCATTTGGTTTCTCCCGACCTTTGGGGACCGCGCCCTGTCTCTTGAATGGGGGCGGCCCCAGGGTTTCGATCATTTCTGATCTGTGATGATGGACTTCAGGCGGTAGCCGCTTCGTCCGTCAGGACAGTCCAGCGTTTCGTCTTCGAGATCGGGGCACATTCGACGATGCGAACGAGGTCCCCGACCTTGAACTGGTTCTGCGCGTCATGCGCGCGGTATTTCTTGGACGACCGCACGGTCTTGTGCAGCAGCGGGTGCTTGAAGCGGCGTTCGACCAGGACGGTGACGGTCTGTTCGTTCTTGTCGCTGGTGACGCGGCCTTGCAGAATACGCTTGGGCATGGGCCGGGCTCCTTAGTTCGAGGCCGCGGCTTCGGCCGCTTTCTGGTTCAGAATCGTCTTCACACGGGCGACGTCGCGACGGATGGTCCGCATGCGCGCCGTGCTCTCGAGCTGGCCGGTGGCCTGCTGAAAGCGCAGGTTGAAGGCCTCTTTCTTCAGGGCGACCAGCTGGTCCTTCAGCTGGTCGGGCGTTTTCGCCGACAGTTCCTTGGCGTCCATGACGCGTGTTCCTTTCAACATCACCGGAGAGCCCCTGATGCCCAGGGCCACCCTGATTCCGGTGGAGTTTCATGATGAAGGCCTGCCCATACAGGCTGGTGCAGGTCTTGGCAAGCCCCAATCCCCGGAAAGCCGGGAAAACAAGGGCCCCGCCGACGGATCGGCGGGGCCCCTGCGGTGATCTGTGCCCGGGCGGGCGGGACTTACCAGTCCTCGCGCGCCACGATGCGGGTCAGGACCGGCAGCTTCATCGCGCCGAGGCGCAGCGCCTCGCGGGCGATCGTGTCGTTCACGCCGTCGATCTCGAACATGATCCGGCCGGGATGGACACGGGCCGCCCAGAAATCGACGGAACCCTTGCCCTTACCCATCCGCACCTCGGTCGGCTTCGACGAGACCGGGACATCCGGGAAGATCCGGATCCAGACGCGGCCCTGGCGCTTCATGTGGCGCGTGATCGCGCGGCGGGCCGCCTCGATCTGGCGCGCGGTGACGCGCTCGGGCTCGGTCGCCTTCAGGGCGTAGGAGCCGAAGTTCAGGTTGTACCCGCCCTTGGCTTCGCCGTGGATGCGGCCCTTGTGCTGTTTGCGGAACTTCGTCCGTTTCGGTTGCAGCATCTGTTCTTCTCCTTACCGGGCGTCGCGGCGCGGGCCGCGAGGGGCCGGGCCTTCCTGAGCCTCGGCGGCGCGGCGATCGCGGGCCTGGGGATCATGTTCCATGATCTCGCCCTTGAAGATCCACACCTTGACGCCGATGATCCCATAGGGGGTCGTGGCTTCGGCCAGCGCATAGTCGATATCGGCACGCAAAGTATGCAGGGGCACGCGGCCCTCGCGATACCATTCGGTCCGCGCGATCTCGGCACCGCCGAGACGGCCCGCGACGTTCACGCGGATGCCCAGGGCACCCATGCGCATCGCGTTCTGGACCGAACGCTTCATCGCGCGGCGGAAGGACACGCGACGCTCCAGCTGCTGTGCGATCGATTCCGCGACCAGCTGCGCATCGACGTCGGGCTTGCGCACTTCGACGATGTTCAGGTGCAGCTCGCTGTCGGTGAAGTTCGCCAGCTTCTTGCGCAGCACCTCGATATCCGCACCCTTCTTGCCGATGATGACACCGGGGCGGGCAGCGTGGATCGTGACGCGGCACTTCTTGTGCGGACGCTCGATGATCACGCGGCTGACGCCGGCCTGCTTGGCTTCCGTCTTGATGAAGTCCCGGATCTTCAGGTCTTCAAGCAGCAGATTGCCATAGTCCTTGTCGTCGGCGTACCAGCGGCTGTCCCAGGTGCGGTTGACCTGGAGGCGCATGCCGATCGGATTGACCTTCTGACCCATTACGCTTGCTCCTCGACTTGGCGCACCTTGATGGTGATTTCCGAAAACGGCTTCATGATCTTGCCGAACCGGCCACGTGCCCGCGGACGGCCACGCTTCATCACCAGGTTCTTGCCGACCCAGGCCTCGGCGACGACCAGGTTGTCGACGTCCAGACCGTGGTTGTTCTCGGCATTCGCGATGGCCGACTGCAGGCACTTCTTCACGTCGCCCGCGATCCGCTTGTGCGAGAAGGTCAGGTCGGCCAGGGCCTTGTCCACCTTCTTGCCGCGGATCAGCTGGGCCACGAGGTTCAGTTTCTGCGGCGAGGTGCGAAGCATCTTCGTCTTCGCGAAGGCCTCGTTCTCCGCCACGCGGCGCGGATTGTTTTCCTTACCCATGACGATTACTTCCTCTTGGCTTTCTTGTCGGCCGCGTGCCCGTAATAGGTGCGCGTGGGCGAGTATTCACCGAACTTCTGACCGATCATCTCTTCGGAGACGTTCACCGGGATGTGCTTGTGCCCGTTGTAGACGCCGAAGGTCAGGCCGACGAATTGCGGCAGGATGGTCGACCGGCGCGACCAGATCTTGATGACGTCGGATTTCCCCGACTCACGGGCCTTCTCCGCCTTCTTGAGCACATAGGCGTCAACAAAGGGGCCTTTCCAAACAGAACGTGCCATAGGTCAGCGCCCCTTCTTCTTCGCGTGACGCGAACGCAAGATGTACTTGTCGGTCGCCTTGTTGCTGCGGGTCTTCTTGCCCTTGGTGTCCTTGCCCCAGGGCGTGACCGGCGTGCGGCCACCCGAGGTGCGGCCTTCACCACCACCATGCGGGTGGTCGATCGGGTTCATGGCGACACCGCGGACGCTGGGACGGATGCCCTTGTGGCGGTTGCGGCCGGCCTTGCCCAGGTTCTGGTTCGAATGGTCGGCATTCGACACGGCGCCGATGGTCGCCATGCATTCCTGGCGGACCAGACGCAGCTCGCCTGAAGACAGGCGGATTTGGGCATAACCACCGTCGCGTCCGACGAACTGGGCATAGGTGCCTGCCGAACGGGCGATCTGGCCGCCCTTGCCGGGCTTCAGTTCGACGTTGTGGACGATCGTGCCGATCGGCATGCCGCTGAAGGGCATGGCGTTGCCGGGCTTCACGTCGACCTTGGCGCCGGCGACGACCTTGTCGCCCACGGCCAGACGCTGCGGCGCCAGGATATAGGCCTGCTCGCCGTCTTCGTATTTCACCAGCGCGATGAAGGCGGTGCGGTTGGGATCGTATTCGATCCGCTCGACCACGGCCGCGATGTCGAACTTGGTGCGCTTGAAATCGACGATGCGATACAGGCGTTTCGCGCCGCCGCCTTGGCGCCGCATGGTGATCCGTCCGGTGTTGTTCCGGCCGCCTTTCTTGGTCAGACCCTCGGTGAGGCTCTTGACCGGGCGACCTTTCCAAAGCTCCGAACGGTCGATCAGAACCAGCCCGCGCTGGCCAGGCGTCGTCGGTTTGTACGACTTCAATGCCATCTTTCTGTCTTCCGTTGCTTTGGACCAGGGTGGTCCGTTTCAGTCAAATGCGGCGACCCCGGATCGCTCCGGGGCCGCCAGATCGGATCCGGCTGTCAGAGACCGGTCGACACGTCGATGCTGTGGCCCTCTTCCAGGGTCACATAGGCCTTCTTGACGTCGCTGCGACGGCCGGGCTGGCCGCGGAAGCGCTTGGTCTTGCCCTTGGTGATGGTGGTGTTGACCGCCTTCACCTTCACACCGAACAGGGCTTCGACGGCCTGCTTGATCTGCGGCTTGTTCGAATCCTTGGCGACCTGGAACACGACGCCGTTGTTTTCGGACGTCATGGTGGCCTTTTCGGTGATGATCGGCTTGACGATCACGTCGTAATGTTCGGCTTTCGCGGTCATTTCAGACGAGCCTCCAGAGCTTCGACACCGGCGCGCGTGATGACCAGGGTGTCACGCTTCAGGATGTCATAGACGTTGGCACCCATCGACGGCAGGATGTCCACGCCTTCGATGTTGCGGGCGGCGCGGGCAAAGCCCTCGTTGACCTCGGCACCGTCGATCACCAGCACGCGCTTCCAGCCGTTTTCCTTCACGGCCTTGGCGACGGCGGCGGTCTTGGCATCAGCCAGGTTCAGGTCCTCGACGATGACCAGTTCACCCGCGGTGGCCTTGGCCGACAGCGCGTGACGCAGGCCCAGGGCGCGGACCTTCTTGGGCAGATCGAACGCGTGCGAACGCGGGGTCGGACCCTTGTAGACGCCACCGTGACGGAAGATCGGGGCCTTCTTGGACCCGTGGCGTGCGCCGCCGGTGCCCTTCTGGCGATAGATCTTCTTGGTCGAGTAGCTGACCTCGGACTTGCCCAGCACCGAATGCGTGCCGGCCTGCGCCTTGGCGCGCTGCCAGCGGACGACGCGCTGCAGGATGTCGCCACGCGGCTCCAGCCCGAAGATGTCGTCGGCCAGCTCGATCGACCCGGCGGCGCCGGAATCCAGCTTGATCACATCAAGTTTCATCACTTGTCTCCTTCCGGCGCGTCGTCGTCATTGGCAACCGGCGCATCGGCGTTCGGATCGGCGGCTTCCTTGTCCGACGCGATCGAGGCCTCGGCCTCGGCCAGGGCGGCGGCCTCCTGCTCGGCGGCCAGACGGGCGGCCTCCTCGCGGGCGGCCTCTTCCTCGGCTGCCGCGGCGGCGGCGGCTTCCTCGGCCAGGCGCTTGGCTTCGTCGGCGGCGGATTTCAGCGCGGCCGGATAGATCAGGTTCTCGGGCGTCGCCTTCTTGACGGCGTCCTTGATCGTGACCCAGCCACCCTTCGAACCCGGAACCGAACCCTTGACCATGATCAGGCCACGGTCGGCATCGGTCTTGACGACCTGCAGGTTCTGCGTGGTGACGCGGACGGCACCCAGGTGACCCGCCATCTTCTTGCCCTTGAACACCTTGCCGGGGTCCTGGCACTGGCCGGTCGAACCGTGCGAGCGGTGGCTGATCGACACGCCGTGCGAGGCGCGCAGACCACCGAAGTTGTGACGCTTCATCGCGCCCGCAAAGCCCTTACCGATCGAGGTGCCGGCGATGTCCACATACTGACCCGCGAAATAGTGGTCAGCCGTGATCTCCTCACCGACATTGATCAGGTTCTCTTCGGCCACGCGGAATTCCGCGATCTTGCGCTTGGGCGCGACCGAGGCCTTGGCGAAGTGACCGCGCATGGCGGCGGTGGTCCGCTTGGCCTTGGCGGCGCCGGCGCCCAGCTGGACGGCGGTATAGCCGTCAGTGGCGGCGGTGCGCTGCGCGACGACCTGCAGGCCGTCCAGTTGCAGAACGGTCACGGGAACCTGACGGCCATCCTCGAGGAACAGACGCGTCATGCCCAGTTTCTTGGCGATTACACCAGTACGCAACATGTCGTGCCTCCTCAGACCTTGATCTCGACATCCACGCCGGCGGCGAGGTCGAGCTTCATGAGGGCGTCAACGGTCTGCGGGGTCGGATCGACGATGTCCAGCAGGCGCTTGTGGGTGCGGATCTCCCACTGGTCGCGCGACTTCTTGTCGATATGCGGACCGCGGAGAACCGTGAATTTCTCGATCTTGTTCGGCAGCGGGATCGGGCCGCGGACGGTCGCGCCGGTGCGCTTGGCCGTGTTGACGATCTCCTGGGTGCTGGCATCCAGCACGCGATAGTCAAACGCCTTCAACCGGATCCGGATGTTCTGGCTTTGCATGTCACTTCCCTCTGGTGGGGAGTTCCAGTCGAGAGGCTGACATCGCACCGCGCGGCGCCAGCATCGGACCGTAAAAATAGCAGCAGGCCGCCCATGGGTTGGCGGCCCGACACAGGGAACCGATTCGCGCCTGTTCGTCGCGCGCCGGTCACAGTGGCGGTCCTTTACCCCGACGAAGGGCAGCGGTCAAGCGGGCTGGCGGCGATTGTGCCCGGCCGCGCGGGCCGCTATGGCCCGGGCCGGATCATGAGGCAATTGTGACAGGGACAGGGCCGGTGCGGGACCGGCCGATCACCAGAATCGGGAATGCCGGAGGGCCGCCCTGCTCGGCTAGGCGCGCAGCCCGGCAAAGGTCGCGGGATCCAGCGAGGCCTGGGCAAAGGTCGGGCCGCTGGTCAGCAGGCTGACCGCATCATGGGAGTGCAGCGATTCCTGATGGCTGGCGATGACCCGGAAATCGCCGATCCGCGCATCGGCCAGCAGCTGGCCGGCAAAGGCCCGCACCGCATCCTCGACAAAGATCGGATGGGCGGCGTTCAGCTCGGCAAAGGCCTGCTCGTCCTCGCGCTTGACCATGACCTGGGTCTCGGTCGGCACGGCGCGGCGGCACAGGTCGATGACATCCTCGAACCAGATGCGGTCCGGCCCTTCCATCACCAGCGACAGCCGCGCGACGGAACGCTGCGAATGGGGCGTGGCCAGCCGCCCGCGGGTCTGGCGGGCATGTTCGGACAGCTCCAGCGAACAGGGGCAGGTCGAGGAATAGACATAATCCACATGCATGACCCGCAGCCGCCGCCCGCCCTGCTCGATCACCTCCAGCGCGATGTCGTAATACTGCCAGCCGGACAGGCCGGACCGCAGGCTGTCCACCCGCATCGGATAGGAGAACCGCATCTGGATCCGCGCGTCCAGCGCGTCCAGATCGGTCTTGTAATCGTCCAGCGCCGCTTCCAGCACGGTCAGGCTGAAGGCGCTTTCCGAATGGCCATAGAAGGACCGCATGATGCGGGACATGTTGATGCCCTTGCGGTCGGCCTCCAGGCTGACGGTGCCGGTGACGCTGGTCTCCAGCGCGATCTCGCCGCCCTCGCGGGTCAGATAGCGGATCGGCAGGCGGAAATTCGAGATGCCCACATGCTGGATCGCCGCCCGGGCGCCCACGATCAGGCTGGCCGGGCCGTTCTGCAGGTCCGGCAGCCCGGCCTTGTAGGCCGGATCCACGCGGAACTGGTCGTCATAGCTGCGCGCCAGCGCCGGATAGGCGGGGCTGAGGGGGCGGATCTCGGTCATGCGGCCTCTCCGGGGATGTCAGGGCCCATATAGGGCCGAATGGCGCGCTTGTCAGCCGTCCAGCGCCTGCATCAGGTCCTGGGTCAGGTCGCGGGCATCCTCCAGCCCCACGGACAGGCGCAGCAGGCCCGGCGTGATGCCCAGATGGTCACGATCCTCTTGGGACAGGCGCTGATGGGTGGTGGTCGCGGGATGGGTGACGATGGATTTCGCATCGCCCAGATTGTTCGAGATGGCGATGATCCGCAGCCGGTCCAGCGCGGCGAAGGCGGCCTCCTTGCCGCCGGCCAGCTCGATCGCGATCATAGTGCCGCCCGAGCCCATCTGGCGCATCGCCAGATCGTGCTGGGGATGATCGGGCAGACCCGGATAGACGACCCGCGACAGGGCCGGATGGCCGTGCAGCGCCGCCGCGATGCTGGCCGCCGCATCGGCCTGGGCGCGCACGCGCAGATCCATGGTCTGCAAGCCGTTCAGCATGATCCAGGCGTGGAAGGGGCTGATCGCACCGCCGGTATGCTTCAGATAGGGCTCGGCCACCTCGCGCACGAAATGGCGCGTGCCGCAGATGACCCCGGCCAGCGCCCGCCCGCCCCCGTCGATATGCTTGGTCGCGGAATAGACGACCACATCGGCCCCCTGTTCCACCGCGCGCGAAAAGACCGGGGTGGCAAAGACGTTGTCGACGACCACCATCGCCCCGGCCGCATGGGCCAGCCTGGCCACGGCCGCTAGGTCGATCACCTCCAGCGTCGGGTTCGACACGCTCTCGAAGAAGACCGCGCGCGTGCCGGGGCGGATGGCCGCGGCCCATTGGTCCAGATCGGTGCCGTCGACATAGCTGACCTCGACCCCGAAACGGGCCAGCAGGTCCAGCACATAGAGGCAGGACCCGAAAAGCGCGCGCGCCGCCACGACGTGATCGCCCGGCTTGCACATCGAGAACATCGCGCCGTTGACCGCGGCCATGCCGCTGGCGGTGGCGAAGGCGTCCTCGGTCCCCTCCAGCGCGGCGATGCGGTCCTCGAACATGCGGCTGGTCGGGTTGCCATAGCGGGCATAGATGAATTCGTCCGGGCCGGTGCCTTGGAACCGCGCCTCGGCGGCGGCGGCATCGGGATAGACGAAGCCCTGGGTCAGAAAGATCGCCTCGGCCATCTCGCCATACTGGCTGCGGCGGGTGCCGTGATGGACGGCCTGGGTGCGGGGGTGGAACGTCTTGTCGGACGGAATGGTCATCGGCCTGCCTTTCCCTGGATCAGGCGCGGGGTAATCCCCCCGCGCGGGCGGCGCAAGGTCCGACGGTGACGCGGGGGAACTGTCGGCTTGGCGACAAATTGCACAAGATGCAGAGAAATCCATGCAAATCATCGACATAGAAAAACCACCTGCCGAAAGAGACAGATTGTTTCGCCATCCATTTGTCGTAGTTTGGGGTGGCGGACAGGATGGCACAGTCCAGCCACCGCATAAAACGCAGTTCCCTGTTCCTGCGCCTGCAGGTCATGTTCACCAGTGCTCGACTAGGTCCCTGCGGTTCGTCTTTGTCAGTACCGCTTTTGTTTGGTTTCACGAACCCAGGGACCGGATCTGCCCGTCACCGCCGCTAGAGGTAATCGCCCCGCTGCAGGCCGTATTTGGCCATCTTCTCGTTCAGGGTGCGGCGCGGCAGGCACAGCTCTTCCATGACGCCGGCAATGCTGCCCTTGTGGCGGCGCATGGTGTTGTCGATCAGCATCTTCTCGAAGCTTTCCACATATTCCTTCAGCGGCTTGCCCTCGGTCGTGGTGGCCTGCTGGTTGTCCTCGCCATCGGCCATCAGCAGCGACGCGATCGACCCCGATCCGCGGCGGTTCTGCAGGACGGCGCGTTCGGCCACGTTGATCAGCTGGCGGATATTGCCGGGCCAAGGCGCCTGCAGCAGCTGGGCGGCCTCCTGCGCGCTGACCTGGGGGGGCTCGCAGCCGTATTCCTCGCTGAACTGCTCGGTCATGCGGGTGAACAGCGCCAGGATGTCCTCGCCCCGCGCGCGCAGCGGCGGCAGCGTCACCTTCAGCGCCGAGAGGCGGTAGAACAGGTCGGGGCGCAGCGAATCCTCGGCCTTGCGGCCCTCGCCGCGGGCATTGCTGATGGCGATGATGCGGGTCTCGGCCGGCGTGCCCTGATCGCTGATGAAGGCCAGAAGGCGGGCCTGCAACGCCTCGGACAGCGCCTCGATATCCTCAAGACACAGCGTCCCGGCGCGGGCCTCCTCGACGGCGGGCAGCCCGTCCTCGATGGGGCCGAACAGGCGCGCGGCCAGCGCCTCGTCATTATAGGCGGCGCAGCTGACGGGGACGAACTTCTTGGACGCGCGCGGCCCCACGGCATGCAGCGCATGGGCCACCAGCGTCTTGCCGGTGCCGGTCTCGCCGTCGATCAGCACATGGCCGTCGGCCTGGCCCAAGTCCAGGATATCCTCGCGCAGGCGCTCCATCACCGGGCTGGCACCGATCAACTTGGACATGACCTGCTGACCCTCGGACAGGTCGCGGCGCAGCGCACGGTTGTCCAGCGTCATGCGGCGCGCCTGCGTGGCCTTCTTGGCCAGCTGGGTCATCCGGTCGGGATTGAAGGGCTTCTCCATGAAATCCATGGCGCCGATCCGCATCGCCTCGACCGCCATGGGCACGTCACCATGGCCGGTGATCATGATGACCGGCAGGCTGCTGTCCAGCCCCATCAGGCGCTTGAGGAAGGCCATGCCGTCCATGCCGGGCATGCGGATGTCGCTGACCACGACGCCGGGCCAGTCGGGGCCGATGACCTTCAGCGCATCCTCGGCGCTGGCGAAGGTCTCGGTGTCAAAGCCCGACAGAACCAGCCATTGGCTGATCGATTCGCGCATGTCGGGTTCGTCGTCCACGATGGCAATCTTCAGCTTGCGGGACATTCTTGTTCCTCTTTTTCCATCATTCGGCCGCCAAGGCCTGGCGGGGCGCGCCGGGTCGGTGCAAGGGCAGCTCGACCCGGAAGACGGCGCCGCCTTCGGTTTCGTTATGGGCGGTCAGGCGACCGCCGAAATCGGCGACGATCGTGGACGAGATCGCCAGCCCCAACCCCGTGCCCTCGCCGGGCTTCTTGGTCGTCCAGAAGGGTTCAAACAGCTTTTCCAGGTCCGAGACACCCGGACCGTTGTCGCGAACGGACACATAGGCGTGAGAGCCCGCCTCGACCGCGATCTCGATCGTGGCCTCGGGGCGGCCGCGCACCGCATCCACGGCATTGCGCAGCAGGTTGATCAGCACCTGTTCCAGCCGGATGCGGTCGGCCATGACCATCACCCGGTCGCGCGGCACGTTGCGGATGATACGGATCGGCCGCGTGCGCAGCTGCGGCTCCATCATGGTCAGGGCGCTGCTGACCGCGGCGCGCAGATCGACGGGCTCCACCGCCTCGCCACCCTTCCTGGCATAGGATTTCAGCTGGCGCGTGATCGCGCCCATCCGGTCAATCAGGTCGTCGATGCGCTGAAAGCTGGACAGCGCCTCCTCCGGGCGGCCGCGCTGCAGCAGCAGGCGCGCGCCCGCCAGATAGGTCTTCATCGCGGCCAAGGGCTGGTTCAGCTCGTGGCTGACGCCCGCCGACATCTCGCCCAAGGCGGCCAGCTTCGAGGATTGCTGGACGGTCTGTTCGGCGACGCGCAGCTCCTTCTGGACACGCTCGCGTTCCGCGATCTCGCGCGTCAGGCGGGCGTTCAGCGCGCGCAGGTCGTTCGATTCGCGCAGGTAAGCCTGGGACTGGATCCGCGCGCGCCGTGACAGCAGCCAGAAGGCCCCCGCCAGCAGGATCGCGAATCCCATGATCTGCAGCGCCAGGATCGCGTTCACCCGCTCGCGCACGGATGAATAGGCGGTGAAGCTGATCATCCGCCAGCCGCGGAACGGGACCCGCGCCTCGGCCTGCATGACGGCGCGGCCCTGGACATAGGCATCCGCCGGGCTGGAGGTCCAATCCGCCGTCACCTGGAAGGCCCGCCGGATGGCCGAGGGCGCGGACCTTACCGCCAAGGCCTCGGGCATGGTCAGCCCGCGCCAGCGCGGCTCGGTCGACAGGATGATGACGCCCTCGCTGTCGGTGACGGCGACGGCGTCGGAAATGCCGGCCCAGGACCGCTCCAGCCGGGTCAGGTCGGCCCCCACGACGATGACTCCGAGCGTCCGCCCCTCGGACACGACGGCGCGGGAATAAGCGAATTCATGGGCGCCCGAGGCCATCTCCGACACGGTGAAGACCGTGTCGCGCGACCGCAGCGCCTCGACGTAATAGGGGGCGGCGACGCTGTTCGTGCCAATCTGATAGCGGTCGGTCGCGCCCACCACACGGCCCGAGGCGTCCAGCAGCCGGATCGAGGCCGCGCCGATCTCTTTCTGGGCGGTCATCAGCCGCGCCGAGGTGGTCGAGAAATCGTTCCCCGCCAGCGCCGATATCAGCGCGGGATCGCGCGCCAGCAGCAGGGGCACGACGGAATTGCGCTGCAGCTCGGACATCAGGTTGCCGGAATAGAGCGCCAGCCGCAGCTCGGACCGCACTCGCGTATTCTCGGAGAACCGGTCGGTCAGCCAGAAATTCGTGGTCCAGATCGTGCCGAGCGCGGTCAGCACGATCGCGACGATGGTCGCGCGCAGCCACCAGGGATTGACCGGCTGCGGCCCCCTGCTCCGCCGCCTCTCGGCCCGGTCCTCGATGTGATCGTCGCTGGCCAATGCCGGGTCCGTCCCGCCTGATCCGATCCGCGCAATCTAAGGCCAATGGCCGCGCGGCTCAAGTCAGGCCGTGGCCAGGCCCTGCACCAGGCCCCGGAACAGCGCCGCGCCATCGGTCCCGCCGGTCGCCGGATCGGCCGCACGTTCCGGATGGGGCATCATCCCCAGCACCCGGCGGTTGGCCGACAGCACCCCGGCGATATCGGCGACCGATCCGTTGACGGCAGGCGCATAGGTGAAGGCGACCCGATCCTCGGCCCGCAGCGCCTCCAGGCCCTCGGGTGCGATCTGGTAGTTGCCGTCGTGATGGGCGACGGGCACGGTGATCACCTGGCCCGCCGCGTATCCGGCGGTGAAGGCGCTGTCACGCGTCTCGACCCGCAGGGTGGCCGGCTTGCACAGAAAGGTCAGCCCGGTGTTGCGCATCAGCGCGCCGGGCAGCACGCCCAGCTCGGTCAGGACCTGAAAGCCGTTGCAGATCCCGATCATGTAGCCGCCCCGTTCCGCATGGGCGCGCAGCGCGCCCGCAATGGGCGACTGCGCCGCGATGGCACCGCAGCGCAGGTAATCCCCGAACGAGAACCCGCCCGGCACCGCGACCAGGTCGATCCCGTCGGGCAGCGCGTCATCCTTGTGCCAGATGCGGGTCACATCGGCCCCCGCCTGGCTCAGCGCCACCGCCAGGTCGCGGTCGCAGTTTGATCCGGGAAAGGTGATGACGGCGGCTTTCATCGCAGGGCTCCTGTATGGGATGGCATCGCAATAGCGCAGGTCGGCTTGCGAAGAAAGGGGGCCAGCCCCCATCGCCTTCGGCGATTCCCCCGGGGTATTTCGGCAACGGAGAATGCGCCTCTCCGTTGCCGAAATACCCCCGCCGGAGGCAAGAAGGCCGGGCGCATGCCCGGCCTCCCCCTTGGATCAGTTCAGAGCCTTGTTCAGGTACTCGTCCACCTTCTCGAGATAGCCCATGGTGGTCAGCCATTTCTGGTCCGGACCCACCAGCAGCGCCAGGTCCTTGGTCATGTGGCCGTCCTCGACCGCCTGCACGGTGACCTTCTCCAGCGTCTCGGCAAAGCGCATCAGCTCGGCATTGTCGTCCAGCTTGGCGCGGTGCTTCAGACCACCCGTCCAGGCAAAGATTGACGCGATCGAGTTGGTCGAGGTCGCGTTGCCCTTCTGATGCTCGCGGTAGTGGCGGGTCACGGTGCCGTGCGCGGCCTCGGATTCCACGATCTTCCCGTCCGGCGTCATCAGCACCGAGGTCATCAGGCCAAGCGAGCCGAAGCCCTGCGCGACGGTGTCCGACTGCACGTCGCCGTCATAGTTCTTGCAGGCCCAGACATAGCCGCCCGACCATTTCATCGCCGATGCCACCATGTCGTCGATCAGGCGGTGCTCGTAGTGGATGCCGGCTTTCTTGAACTGGTCCTCGAACTCGGCCTCGTAGACCTCCTGGAAGATGTCCTTGAAGCGGCCGTCATAGGCCTTCATGATCGTGTTCTTGGTCGACAGATAGACCGGATAGCCGCGCGAAAGGCCATAGTTCATCGAGGCGCGCGCGAAGTCGCGGATCGAATCGTCCAGGTTGTACATTGCCATGGTCACGCCCGATGAGGGCGCGTTGAAGACCTCGTGCTCGATCGTCTCGCCATCCTCGCCCACGAACCTGATCGTCAGCTTGCCGGCGCCCGGGAAGCGGAAGTCGGTGGCGCGGTACTGGTCGCCGAAGGCGTGGCGGCCGACGATGATCGGCTGCGTCCAGCCCGGGACCAGCCGGGGCACATTCTTGCAGATGATCGGCTCGCGGAAGATCACGCCGCCCAGGATGTTGCGGATCGTCCCGTTGGGCGAACGCCACATTTTCTTCAGGCCGAATTCCTCGACGCGCTGCTCGTCGGGGGTGATCGTGGCGCATTTGACGCCGACGCCGTATTTCTTGATCGCCTCGGCGGCGTCCACGGTGATCTGGTCGTCGGTGCGGTCACGCTCCTCAATGCCCAGATCATAGTATTTCAGGTCAACGTCCAGATAGGGCAGGATCAGCTTCTGCTTGATGAAGTCCCAGATGATCCGCGTCATCTCGTCGCCGTCAAGCTCGACGACGGGATTGGCGACCTTGATCTTCGACATGGGGGTCCCCCTTTGGCATTGGATTTCGAATGCCCCCCCCATAGCGCGATCCGGCCCTGTTGAAAAGACGGTATGCGATTGTATGCCAAGCGGCGCGAAGCTGACCTGTAAAATTCTACTCAATTGGTCGACTTACGACTTTTGCATTTATTGCCTGAGGGCGCGAAGGTGACATGCGCGGGCTTTTCTTTTGAGGTGCATATGTCCAGCTCGGTCACATGGATGTGGTTTGGCAACCAACCACAGATAAACTCGGACTGGAGAACGCCAGCGACCACGAACGAAGCGAACGGAATCGTAGGGTATAAGGCATTCGGATCGGACCAGATTAAACCTGTCGACGTTTTCGGATCGGAACGCAAGATTCAGACCCAGTATGGAACTGAATACGCCTATGCGCCATCGTACACACATGATCCGAACGGCTACAGCGTGATGGCCTATGCCGATCCGGCGACGGGTCAGGCGAAATATACGGCCATCACTGGGTTTATGCAGGTCAGATACGCATTGACCCAGCCCGATGGCAGCGTCGTCCAGCAGACGGGCGTCTTGATCCAAATGTACAACGGAGACATGTTTTTCCGCCCATCCCGGGATCAGGTCGCTGCGTGGAGCGGCATCAACGAGTTGCAGTCCGTAGAGATCCTCTCGGCGACATCGTTACCTGCGAATACATACGCCGCGAAGGTTTCGTTCAGTCCTAGCGTCTACGACGTGCAAATCGTCTGCTTTGCCGGCGGCACCATGATCCGCACGCCGCAGGGCGATGTCGCGGTCGAGGATCTGCGCCCCGGCATGATGGTCATGACCCGCGACGCGGGCGCCCAGCCCCTGCGCTGGTGCGGTGCCTCCGCGGTGCCGGCGGCGGTCCTGCAGGCGGGCGACCGTCTGCGCCCGATCCGCATCGAGGCCGGCGCGCTCGGCGTGGGGATGCCCTCGGCGGCGCTGCGCGTGTCGCCGCAGCACCGGGTCCTGGTCTCCTCGGCCATCGCCGAGCGGATGTTCGGCACGACGGAACTGCTGGTTCCGGCCAAGCACCTGACGGATCTGCCGGGCGTGTCGGTGGATGACGACCTGTCTGGCGTCACCTATCACCACCTGATGCTGGATGCGCATCACATCCTGACCTCGAACGGGGCGCCGACGGAATCGCTCTATCCCGGGCGGCAGGCGCTGCAGGCCATCGGCCCCGATGCCGTGGCCGAGATCGAGGCCCTGTTCCCCGGCCTGCTGGACGCGGCCCCCGCACCGGCCCGGACGCTGGCGCGCGGCCCCAAGGTCCGCAAGCTGGCCGAACGCCACGCCGCAAACGACCACGCCCTGGTCGGCTGACAGGCTCCCGCGCCGGCCGGGTCAGGCCGGCGCGAAATGCCGCTGCAGGCGGTCGTCCAGCCAGGCCCAGAGCGGCCCGGACGCCGCCCGCACCGCAGGCCCCACGCGGTCCTGCACCTGGGTCAGGCCCACATCGAATTCCACCCATCCCCGGCCGCCGCCCATCAGGTTCTGGATGGCGGGCTGGCACCGGTCCAGCCCCTTGGCAAAGACCGCATCCGGGCTTTGCGCCGCCTCGAATTCCCGCCACAGCGCCAACAGCCCGTCCCCCTGCGCGGGCGGCAGCAGGCCGAAGAGACGCCGCGCCGCGCGATCCTCGGCGGCCTGGCGTTCGGGTGCCGCATGGGCGGTGCCGTTCGCGGCATGCAGCGGCACGTCGCCCACGTCGATCTCGACCAGGTCATGGATCAGCAGCATGCGGATGACGCGCCCGACATCCACCCCCGGCCCCGCCAAGGGCGCCAGCACCAGCGCATAGAGCCCCAGATGCCAGCTGTGTTCGGCACTGTTCTCGCGCCGGCTGTTGTCGATCAGGCGGCTGGCGCGCAGGACGGATTTCAGCCGGTCGGCCTCGGCCATCAGGGCCAGGGCGGGGGCGATGGGCCCCGCGGGCCGGTCGCCCCGCATCAGCGCGCGGGCGGCATCCACCGCATCCGGCCATTCGGACGCCATGCGCGCGGCGCGGCCCCGGTCCAGGTTGTCGCGCACGATGGCCACATGGTCGGGGATCGGGCGGGGCGACAGCAGGACCTGAAAGATCGGCTGGACGTGATCCATGCGCTTGGCCAGCACGGCATCGGCATCGCCATGCGCCTCGAAGACGCGCCACAGCGCCGCCAGCGCATCGCCGCCCGGCGCCATGCCGAACAGGCGCGCGGCGGCCCGATCCTCGGCCGCGGCCAGGGCGGGGGCGTCGTGATCCAGGTGGATCGGCTGGTCGCCCGTGTCGATCTCGACCAGGTCATGCAGCAGGATCATCGCGATCGCCCGGTCGCCCGCACCGCAAAGCAACGCCAGCAACGCGACGTGCCAGCTGTGTTCGGCGCTGTTCTCGGGGCGGGACAGGTCCATCAGGACATTCGCGCGGCGGACCGATTTCAGCCGATCCGCCTCGCACAGAAAGCCTATGGCCGCGTCCAGATCGGCGGGCCTCACCGCGAGCTTTCGGTCAGCCTGCGACGGACATAGCCCTGGACCAGGTCGATCATCGGCTTCATGTGGGTTTCGTCGTCGCGGAAGAAATGGTCCGCGCCGTCGATCTCCTCATGGGTGATGGTGATGCCCTTCTGTTCGCGCAGCTTGCCGACCAGGGTATGGGTGTCCTTGGGGGGCGCCACGCGGTCGGCGGTGCCGTTCACGATCAGACCCGATGACGGGCAGGGCGCCAGAAAGCTGAAATCATACATGTTGGCCGGGGGCGCGACGCTGACGAAGCCGGTGATCTCGGGGCGGCGCATCAGCAGCTGCATCCCGATCCAGGCGCCGAAGCTGAACCCCGCGACCCAGCAATGCTTGGAATTGGGGTTCATCGCCTGCAGGTAGTCCAGCGCCGATGCGGCATCCGACAATTCGCCGATGCCTTGGTCGAATTCGCCCTGGCTGCGGCCCACGCCCCGGAAGTTGAAGCGCATCACCGTGAAGCCCATCTTGTGGAACGCGTAATGCAGATTGTAGACGACGCGGTTGTTCATCGTCCCGCCATATTGCGGATGGGGATGCAGGACGATGGCGATAGGCGCGTCGGGCTTGCCGGGCTGGGGGTGGTAGCGGCCTTCGAGACGGCCCTCGGGGCCGGGGAAAATCAGCTCGGGCATGTGTGTCCTTCACGGGGCATTGCGGATGGCGTCACGGAAAACGTCGGGCGCGGGTGGGGTTTCTTGACGCGTCGCCGCGTGGCTTCTAGACGATATATCTGGGCAGCCGGCGGCGGCTTGGCAAGAAACATGCAGGCTGGGCATAGCCCGCCACGACCGCGCCCGTCAATGCGGGCGCCGGGGCAAAGGGGGGATCGGGCCATGAAACTGTCGACCAAGGGGCGCTATGCGATCATCGCGCTGACGGACCTGGCCATCGCCAAGGGCGATGAGCTGACATCCCTGTCCGAGATCTCGCGCAGGCAGGACATCTCGCTGCCCTATCTGGAACAGCTTTTCGTGCGGCTGCGGCGCGCGGGGCTGGTCACCTCGGTGCGCGGCCCGGGCGGCGGATACCGCCTGGCCCGCACCCCCGAGACGATCCGCATCGCCGAGGTGCTGGAGGCCGTGGACGAGACCGTCAGCGCCCTGCATGTCGGCGCGGGCGCGTCGGGCGGGGTGTCGGGGTCGCGCGCCCAGACCCTGTCCAACCGGCTGTGGGAAAGCCTTTCGGCGCATGTCTATGTCTTCCTGCACAATCACACGCTGGCCGATGTGGCGGGCAACCAGCTGCTGCCCTGCCCCGCCCTGCCCCAGATCCTGAACGTCGTGGACGACTGATCGCGGGTTTTCACGCGCGATCAGATTTTCTTGATCATTTGTGCATCCGAACGCGCATCCCGCGCGTCCCCCGTTCCGGAGGTCGCCCTTGGCCCCATCCAACGGAAACGAGTAGGAAGACATGATCCGCAGAAAGACCGATGCCGCCTTGGCATCCGGCGTGGCGCTGATCGCGCTGATGGCCGGCACCGGCCTGTCGATGGCGCAGGATTGCAGCGCGGGCAGCAGCGAGAATGCCCTGCAATGCGGCCCGTCCGCCATCGCGGCGGGCCCCGAATCCGTGGCGATCGGCAATGGCGCCGTGACGGATGTCACCGCGACCGACGCCGTGGCCATCGGGACCGAGGCATCGACCACCGGACCGTCCACCACCGCCGTCGGCGGGCTGAGCATTGCCGAAGGCCCCGGCGCCACCGCCATCGGCTGGCGCGCCGAGGCGACCGCGGAACGCGCGCAGGCGCTCGGCCATCTGGCCACCGCCCAAGGCGAACGCTCGCTGGCCGTGGGCGAGGCCGCCGATGCCCAGAGCGATTTCTCGACCGCCATCGGCAACGAATCCGTCGCCAACGGCATCGACGCCCTGGCCATCGGCGACGAGGCGCAATCGCTTGGCCAGTCCACCACCGCGGTGGGCGGCGAATCGATTGCTGAGGGTGCGGGTGCGACTGCCATCGGCTGGCAGTCCATGGCCACCGCCGAACGCGCCCAGGCCTTCGGTCACCTGGCCACCGCATCGGGCATCCGGTCCCTGGCCGTGGGCGAGAATGCCGATGCCCAGAGCGATTTCTCGACCGCGATCGGCAATGAATCCGTGGCCAACGGCATCGACGCCCTGGCCATCGGCGACGAGGCGCAGTCGCTCGGCCAGTCCACCACCGCGGTGGGCGGCGAATCGATCGCCGAGGGTGCCGGTGCGACCGCCATCGGCTGGCAGTCCATGGCCACCGCCGAACGCGCCCAGGCCTTCGGTCACCTGGCCACCGCATCGGGCATCCGCTCGACCGCCGTGGGCGAGGCCGCCGAGGCATCGGGCGACCGCGCCATCGCCTTGGGCAACCAGAGCATGGCCGCGGGCGACCGCTCGACCGCGATCGGCAACGAGGCCATGGCCAGCGGCCAGGACGCCCTGGCCGTGGGCGAGATGACCCAGGCCGACGGCCAGTCCACCGCCGCCGTGGGCGGTCTGGCCATCGCGCGCGGACCGGGGGCCACGGCCATCGGCTGGCGCGCCGAGGCGACGGCCGAACGCGCCCAGGCCTTCGGACACCTGGCACAGGCGACGGGCGTGCGCTCGACCGCCGTGGGCGAGGCGGCGATGGCCATGGGCGAACGCGCCATCGCCATGGGCGACCAGGCCCAGGCCCAGGCCGACAACTCGGCCGCGATCGGCGCGGGCGCGGTGGCGACCCGCACGAATGAATTCGTGCTGGGCAATGCCGCCAACACCTATCGCGCCACGGGCATCGCCTCGGATGCCAGCCGCGCGGCCCAGGGCGTGCCGGTCGGCGTCGTGACCTCGGACGCGCAGGGCAACCTGGCCGTGGACCGCTCGATCGGCCAGACCATGTCCTCGCTGGAGCAGCGCAGCCAGGCGATGAGCCGCCAGATCGACAACAACAAGGAAGGCATCGCGATGGCCATGGCGCTGAACAGCCCCTATGTGCCGACCGACCGCACCTTCGCCGTGTCGACCGGGCTGGGCAGCTTCGAGGGCAGCCAGGCGCTGGCGGCGTCGATGGGGTATCGTTTCAACGACAATACCCAGATGGATGCCGGCATCACCTATGGCTTTTCCCAGAACCAGGTCGGCGGCCGCATCGGCGTGACCTATTCGTGGTAAGGGCCCGCATGACGATCCGGAGGGCGGCGCTTGCGCTGCCCCTCGCCTTTGCCCTGGCCCTGCCGGTGGCGGCGCAGGAACCGGCGCCCGAGACCGGCGATGCGCCGCTGGTCGAGGCCAGCTACGCCACCGCGCTGATCCGCGACGTGCTGGCGGCGGTCAATCACGGCAACTGGACGGGCAATTACACCGTGCTGCGCGACTATGCGGCGCCGGATTTCGCGGCGGCCAACGATCCGACGCGGCTGGCGGGCCTGTTCACCGCGATCCGGGCCGAACGTCTGGACCTGCTGCAGGCGATGGTGGTCGATCCGGTGATCCTGCAGACCGATCTCAGCGACAGCGGCCAGGAGATGCGCCTGACCGGCTATGTCCCCCTGCAGCCGCGCCATGTCAGCTTCGACCTGGTCCTGGGCCGCGAGGGGCGGCGCTGGCTGCTTCTGGGGATCTCGGTCGGGGCCTTTGCGCCCATCGAACCCTAGAGGATCTCGGCCACCCGCTCCTTGGGGCGGCAGAGCAGCCCGCCGCCGGGATGAAGGACCAAGGGCCGCTCGATCAGGATCGGATGGGCGGCCATGGCGGCGATGATCCGGTCGGGATCCTCCTGCTGCCGCAGGTCCAGGTCGCGGGCCAGCGGCTCCTTGCGGCGCAGCAGGTCGCGCGCGCCGATGCCCGCCTGCGCCAGCGCCGCGCGGATCGTGGCCGCATCCGGCGGATCGGCCACATAGTCGCGGATCACCGGGTCGACCCCCGCATCGCGCAGCGCCGCCAGCACCCAACGCGAGGTCGAACAGCTCGGCTTGTGCCAGATCACCCAGTCAGCCATGGATCTCGCCCTCCGGGATGGGCAGGGCGCTGCTGGACTTGATCTCCTCCATCGACAGCAGGGCGGTGACGTTGTGGATCTTCACCTCCGCGATCAGCGACTGGTAGAACCGGTCATAGGCGCGGGCATTCCTGACCTGCACCTTCAGGATATAGTCGATATCGCCCGCCAGCCGATGCGCCTCGATCACCTCGGGGCGGTCGCGCAGCGCCTTGAGGAACCGCGCCGCCCAGTCCCGGTCATGTTCACTTGTGCGGATCAGCACGAAGAAGCAGGCCTCCAGCCCCAAGGCCTCGGGGTCCAGGATGGCGACCTGGCGGCGGATCACGCCCGCCTCGCGCAGCTTGCGGATGCGGTTCCAGACCGGGGTCTTGGAGGCCCCCACCCGCTCGGCGATCTGGTCCAGCGACAGGCTGGCGTCGCGCTGCAGCAGGGACAGGATTTTGCGGTCCACCTCGTCCAGCCGGACGGGGGTTTGCGGGCTTGGGGGGTTTTGCGAACCTGGTTCCGTCATGGCGCGTCCTTGCATGGCATCGTCCTTATTTCGCCCGACCACTCGCAAGAATCCAGAACGAAATTCTATATAGAAGGCATCAGAACCGAGGTCCGAGTCATGAGCAAAGCCTTCACGCCCACCCCTGCCCGTCCCGGTGTCATCACCGCCAACGACCTGCGCGAAGGCCATAACGTCTGGATGTGCGACGGCGGCTGGACCCCGGACCCCAAGCGCGCCACCGTCTTCGAGGACGAGGCCATCGCCGATCTGGCCCTGCTGGACGCGATCGGCCAGGCCGGTCTGGTCGTCGGCCCCTATCTGGTCGAGGCCAAGCGCGGCCCCGACGGCCCCGAGCCCGTCCATTTCCGCGAGGCCTTCCGCCAGCGCGGCCCGTCCAACTATTTCCACGGCATTCAGGCAAAGGAGGACGCCCATGTTTGATGTCCGCCCCGTCGAGACCGACTATGTGCGCCACCGCGCGGCCCAGTTCCGCGATCAGGTCGAACGTCGCCTGAACGGCAGCCTGTCGGAAGATGAATTCAAGCCGCTGCGCCTGATGAACGGCGTCTATCTGCAGCTGCATGCCTATATGCTGCGCGTGGCCATCCCCTATGGCACGATCAGCCCCGACCAGATGCGCACCCTGGCCCATCTGGCCCAGACCTATGACAAGGGCTATGGCCACTGGACCACCCGCCAGAACATCCAGTTCAACTGGCCCCGGCTGGTGGACATCCCCGATATGCTAGACGCGCTGGCCGATGTCGGCATGCATGCGATCCAGACCAGCGGCAACACGATCCGCAACGTGACCACCGACGCCTTCGCGGGCGCGGCCTTCGACGAGGTGACGGATCCCCGCCCCTATGCGGAACTGCTGCGCAGCTGGTCCACCGACCATGCCGAATTCCAGTTCCTGCCGCGCAAGTTCAAGATCGCCATTTCCGGCGGCAAGAAGGACCGTGCTGTCATCGCCGCCCATGACATCGGCCTGCGGCTGGTGGAGCGCGACGGCAAGATCGGCTTCGAGGTCTGGATCGGCGGGGGCCTTGGCCGCACGCCGATGCTGGGCAAGGTCGTGCGCGACTTCCTGCCCGAGGAGGACCTGCTGCCCTATGTCGAGGCGATCATCGCGACCTACAACCTCTCGGGCCGCCGCGACAACAAGTACAAGGCCCGCATCAAGATCACCGTGCATGAGCGCGGCCTTGACGTCATGCGCGCCGAGATCGAGGAGGAGTTCCTGGCCCGCCGCCGCGATTTCCGCGGCGCCGACCGCGAGGCCTTGGCGATCTTCAAGGACCGTTTCCGCGCCCCCGCCTTCCGCAATGCCGCGACCGAGGTTTACGAGGCCGCGCGCGCCGCGAACCCCGCCTTCCGCAGCTGGACCGACACGAACCTGCATCCGCACCGGATCGACGGCTATGCCAGCGTCGTGGTGACCTTCAAGGCGCCGGGCCAGACGCCGGGCGATGCCAGCGCGGATCAGATGCGCCTGCTGGCCGATCTGGCCGAACGCTATGGCCATGCCGACCTGCGGGTGATGCATGACCAGAACGTCGCCCTGCCGCATGTCCATAAATCCGACCTGCCTGCGCTCTATGACGCGCTGAAGGCGGCGGGCCTCGCCACGGCCAATGCGGGCCTGACCAGCGACATCATCGCCTGCCCCGGCATGGATTACTGCGCGCTGGCCACCGCGCGCTCCATCCCCATCGCCGAGGAGATCGCCGACCATTTCCGCGCCGTGGACTTGGAGGAGGAGATCGGCAACCTCAACATCCGCATCTCGGGCTGCATCAATGCCTGCGGGCATCACCATCTGGGCCATATCGGCATCCTGGGCCTGGATCGTGCCGGGGTCGAGAACTACCAGATCACGCTTGGCGGCGATGCCTATGACATCCCGGCTATCGGCGAACGCGCCGGGGCGGGCTTTCCGGCCGAGGAGGTCGTGCCCGCCATCGACCGCCTGCTGCGCGCCTATCTGGAGGTCCGGCAGGACGCGTCCGAACGCTTCATCGACGCCTATCGCAGGCTGGGCCCCGCGCCCTTCAAGGCCGCCCTTTATCCGGCGCAGGCCGATGCTTGACGGCAACCTGGACACGCGCGCCGGGCGGCTGAATGACCGCTATCGCCATCACGCGGCGATCGAGGTCCTGCGCCGCGCGGTCAGCGACCCCGATCTGGGGCGGGTGGCGCTGGTCTCGTCCTTCGGGGCGGAATCGGTGGTGCTGCTGCATATGGTCAGCCGCGTCGCGCCGGGCCTGCCGGTCCTGTTCATCGACACGCAAATGCTGTTCCCCGAGACGCTGGCCTATCAGCGCGAGGTCTCGGCCAAGCTGGGCCTGACCGATGTGCAGGTGATCACGGCCAGCGATACCGAGATCGCCGCCCATGACCCGGACGGCACCCTGCACAAGGTGAACCCCGACGCCTGCTGCGATTTCCGCAAGACGGTCCCGCTGGAGCGGGTCCTGTCGGGCTATGACGCCTGGATCACGGGCCGCAAGCGGTTCCAGAACGGCCAGCGCGCCGCCCTGGAATTCTTCGAGCCCGAACCCCCCGCGCGGCTGCGCGTGAACCCGCTTGCGCATTGGCGCCCCGAGGATGTGCAGGATTACATGATCGAGAACCGCCTGCCCCGGCATCCGCTGGTGGCGCAGGGCTACCCCTCGATCGGCTGCGCGCCCTGCACCTCGCCCGTCAAGCCGGGCGAGGATCCCCGGTCAGGCCGCTGGCGGGGCCAGGAGAAATCCGAATGCGGCATTCACTTCATTGGCGGGCGCATGGTCCGCGGAAAGGTCTCGGCATGAGCGAGCAGTTGAACAGCCAGCCCGTCCTGGCCCGTGATGACGGGTTCCACCCGATCGAGGATCAGCCCGCGGTCACCTTGGCCCCCGATACCCCGCCCGCCACGCTGTCGGATCACCTCGACGCGGCGCTGATCGGCATCGACTTTCCGGCCTTCAGCGACGGGCGCGGCTTCACCTTGGCCCGACGCCTGCGGGAGCTGGGCTACACGGGCCGCCTGCGCGCGACGGGCCGGCTGATCGCGGATCAATACGCGATGGCCCGCCGTGTCGGCTTCGACGAGGTCGAGGTCGCCCCCGACATCGCCGCCCGCCAGCCCGAGGATCAGTGGCGCGCCCGCGCCGACTGGAAGGACTGGGACCATCGGGCGCAGCTTGCGGGCTGAGGCTTTCGCCCGCCCGCCCCATCCCGTAAGAATGACTGGAACGACCATGACCCTGGATTTGCCCGTGACGAATGCCGACGCCCCCACCAAGACGCTGCCGGATGCGCAGACCGTTACCGCGGTGACGAAATGGACCGACAGCCTGTTCTCGTTCCGGGTGACGCGGCCAGCCAGCCTGCGCTTCCGGTCGGGCGAATTCGTGATGATCGGCCTGCCGGGCGATAACGGCAAGCCGATCCTGCGGGCCTATTCCATCGCCTCGCCCAATTGGGATGACGAGCTGGAATTCTATTCCATCATCGTGCCGGACGGGCCGCTGACCTCGCGGCTGCAGCATATCAAGCCGGGCGACCAGATCATCCTGCGCCCGAAACCCGTCGGCACCCTGGTCCTCGACGCGCTGCTGCCGGGCAAGCGGTTGTGGTTTCTGGCCACCGGCACCGGCATCGCGCCCTTTGCCAGCCTGATGCGCGACCCCGAGACCTATGAGCGCTACGAGCAGGTCATCATGATGCATACCTGCCGCACCGCCGAGGAGCTGACCTACGGCGCCCAGCTGGTCCAGAACCTGCGCGACGACCCGCTGCTGAGCGAGCTCTACGGCGAGGATTTCGCCAGCCGCCTGCTCTATTATCCGACCACCACGCGCGAGGAGACGCCGCTGATGGGTCGGATCACGGACAACCTGGCCTCGGGCAAGGTGCTGGCCGATCTGGGCCTGCCGCCGATCGACCCGGCCCAAGACCGCGCGATGATCTGCGGCAGCCTAGCCTTCAATGTCGACGTCAAGGCCGTGCTGGAGGGTTTCGGCATGAACGAGGGCGCCAATTCCGATCCGCGCGAATTCGTGGTCGAAAAGGCCTTCGTCGGCGAAGGCGTCTGATCGGCCCCATCCCCGTGACCGGGTTCAGGCCGCGCCCCCGGGTGCGGCCTTTCGCATGCCCGGCCCTTCACGACGGGGTCACGGCAAGTTTGGGAACCCTTTGCGCAAGCACCTGTTAAACCGCCAGCAGACTTGTTCGGTATTCCTGAAGGGAGCACATCATGCGCCGGATCATCCACAACTCCACGGCTGTCGCCGCCTGCCTGTCGCTGCTGGCGCCGCATCTGGCGATGGCACAGCCGCTGACCGCGGGCGCGGCCCAGGATCGCGCGCCCAGCCCGCTGGTCCTGGCCCAGGCCCAGACCGAGGCCGAGCAGGCCGACCTGCCCCCGCTGGTCCCCGCCGAGGAGGCCGTCGAAGACGAGGACGACGCCACCGACGAGGCCGAGGACGGCCCGCAGGATGGCGGCGATCTCTATCAGGGCATGACCGACCCGGAGGCCGAGGCCCCCGCCGAGTCGGAACCCGAGGCCGAGCCCGTCGAGGAACCCCAGCCCGAGCCCGCCCCCGTGGAAGAGCCCGCCGAAGAGCCTGAGACCCCCGCCGAGCCCGAGGCGATGACCGAGGAGGACCCCGTTGAGGAGGAGGCCGCCGATGAGGCCGCCCCCGAGGAGACCCCGGCAGAAGCCCCCGCCGCCGAAGCTCAGGCCGCCGAAGCTCAGGCCGCCGAAGCTCAGACCGCGCCCGAATCCTCGGCCGCGCCGCGCGCCCGTCCGCAGCGCGAGGAAGGCACGCGCCCCGGCAACCGCCCCGAGCGTGCTGCCCCAGCCGAATCCAATGACGACGCGGATGACCTGGCCGAGGCCCTGCGCGCGCAGGAGGATGCCCCCGCCGAGACCACCGCGACCGAGGACCAGCCCACCGAGGCGACTTCCGCCGATGACGCCGAGGACCAGCCCGCCGAGGCGGCCCAGGCCGACAAGGCCGATGACAGCAGCATCGTCGACGACCTGGCCGAGGCCCTGCGCGGCCAGTCAGGCGCAGCTGCGACCGCCGGTGCCTTGGCGCTTGCCGCGGGCAGCGTCCAGGCCGAGCGGTCCCAGTCCCTGCCGGGCCTGGCCAATGTCCTGTCGGGCGAGGTCGATGCCGGCCTGACCGCCGAATCGCTGACCTGCCTCGACGGCAGCGCCTTCCCCTGCGCCGATGGCGGCCGGGCGATGACCCCCTCGGGCGTCGTGGTCGAGACGAACGGCGCGGGCGAGCTGCGCCTGGCCCCGGTCGAGGCGCAGATGTACCGCGTCGGCCAGAACGGCCAGATGCAGCTGCGCGCAGCCGAAGAGGACACCCCGGAAACCGAGATCAGCCGCGAGGCCGCCGAGGCCGCGACCCCGTCCTCGGCCGCCGCGCTGGAGGCCGAGGAAGGCACTGGCGAGGTCACCGAGGAACAGGTGACCGAGGAGAACAGCCGCTCCTCGGGCGAGGATTTCACCACCAACCTGCGCGACGCGCTGGCCGCCTCGGGCGTCCAGGGCCAGCAGAGCCAGGACAGCGGTGACAACAACAACCTGCGCAACGCCCTGCTGCTGGGTCTGGGTGCGCTGGCGGTCGGGTCCTACCTGAACAACAACCGCCAGGTCGCCCTATCGGCGCCCGACCGCGTGGTCGTCACCCGCCCGGATGGCAGCCAGGAGGTCATTCGCGACGACGTGGCGCTGCTGCGCCAGCCCGGCTCCACCGTCACAACCGAGAATTTCGACGACGGATCGTCGCGCACGATCGTGACCCGCGCCGATGGCAGCCGCATCGTGACCATCCGCGACGCGAACCTGCAGGTCCTGCGCCGCACGCTGGTTTCGGCCGATGGCACCACGACGCGGCTGATCGACGACACGGTCGACGTCCAGCCCGTCAACGTGGCCCAGCTGCCCCCGGCGGCAACCCCGGTCCAGACCAGCACCCAGCCCCTGAACGAGGAGCAGCTGCGCGAGGCCCTGCTGCGCGAATCGAGCTTCGACCGCCGCTTCACCCTGTCGCAGATCCGCAACATCCCCGAGGTGCGGGCGCTGGTCGCGCCGGTCAATATCGACGCGATCACCTTCGACACCGGGTCGGCCGCGATCCGCGCCGATCAGGCGCAGAGCCTGCAATCCCTGGGCCGCACGATCCAGGATGCCGTCGCCGCCAACCCGCGCGAGATCTTCCTGATCGAGGGTCACACCGACACGGTCGGATCGGACGCCGCCAACCTGGCCCTGTCGGACCGCCGCGCGGAATCCGTGGCCTTGGCCTTGGCGGAATATTTCGACGTTCCGCCGGAGAACATGGTGACCCAAGGCTATGGCGAGCAGTTCCTGCGCATCCGCGCCGAAGGCGACATTCGCGAGAACCGTCGCGCCTCGGTCCGCCGGATCACCGACCTGCTGGCGCAGTAAACCAACCCTATCACGACGGAAAAGGCCCCGGCGATCGCCGGGGCCTTTTCACAGGAAACGCCGATGATCAGAACCAGGTTTCCAGCTGCAGCCCGACCGAGGTTCCGGCCGTGTCCGTGCCATAGGCCGCCTGCTTGGAGATGGCGCCGACATCGCTCCAGGATCCGCGCGTCACATAGGCGCGCAGCTGCGGGCGGTCCCAGAAGCCGCTCTGCCCGAAGGTGTAGATCCCGGCCAGCGTGCCCTTCAGCAGGTCGCGGCTGCCGCCCTCATCGCTGACGCGGTCATAGCCGATCTCGGTCGCGATGGCGAAATTGTCGCTCAGCGCGTAATGCGGGCGGATGCCGACCGAGCTCCATTTCGATTTGTCGCCGTCATTGTCGTCGACCTGGTGCAGCCCCACGAAGAACAGCTCGGTCCGGTCCGCCACGGGCACGAGCCCATGCACCTGCGCCCGGCTGAGCGAGCGGTCCTTGCCGACATCCGGCGCCCCGTCGGCGGAAAAGCCGAAGGCCGCGCCGTTGGAAAACATCAGGCTGCCCTTTATGTAGCCGCCGAAGAAATCGTTGCGCTGCACATGACCGCGCAGGGCAAAGCCGTTGTCGCCCGTCGCATCCCCACGCGCATCGGCGAACGCCAGGCCGACCTCGCCGGTCCAGTTTTCGGCGAGCGGCATGTCCTCGATGCGGGCGTCATAGGTATGCACGCGGTTGAACCGCTCGCGGAAACCCGCCAGCGACAGCTTGCCAAAGCCGAGCGCGATATCCTCGACCCCAAGCCCGTAGCCGTCGAAGTTGGAATAGCTTTCATAGTAGAAGTCGTTGATATGGATGTCCTTGCGCTTGTAGTAGCGCCGGCCGGCCCAGACCGCGGCTTCCTCGAAGGCGCCGGCGCCCAGGCCGCGATAGCCCAGCCAGGCCTCGCGCAGGGCCAGGCTGGCATCGAAGCTGCCGCGATCGGTCAGGTCGTTGCTGTCGCCCGCCACATGATAGCGGATGCCGCCGATCACCGAGCTGCCGTTGTTCAAGGGCGCATCGAGGCCCACGCCGAATTCGCCGTAGAAATCATCCTCGTTGCCCAAGCGGTACTTGGCCCATGCGCCGTTCAGCTGCATAGCGGCCAGATCGCCGCCATCGCTTTCGCCCACGCCGATGCGCAGATAGCCGGTGGTGCTGAAGGGCGATTCCGCCAGAACGGCGGTGCTGCCCATGGCCGCGCAGAACGCGGCGGTCGCAATGATCGGTTTCATCCCTGTCTCTCCCTCTGGGTGGTTTTACCGGCCGGGCTGTTTTGGCCCGGCGCGGGCATGATCGGTCGCATCCGCCGGTCTGCGGCGGGGTGCGAACGGGCATCTGGTGGATGGTCCGGCGTTCAGCCCTTGACGGCGCCGTCGCTGAGGCCGCGGACCAGGTATCGTTGCGCGATCAGGAAGACGATCGTGATGGGCAGGCCCGACAGGATCGCGGCCGCCGCGAAATTGCCCCACAGATATCGGAACTCGTTCAGATAGAGCCGGGCGCCGACGGCCAGGGTCATCTGGCTTTCCGACCGGATCAGCACCGATGCGATGGGGTAGTCATTGATGAAGCCGATGAAGGCCAGCACGAAGACCACCGCCATGATCGGCACCGCCAAGGGCAGGAACACGTATCGGAAGGTCTGCCAGGGCGTGGCCCCGTCGATGGCCGCGGCATTGTCCAGCGCCCGGTCGATGGAATCGAAATAGCCCTTGATCGTCCAGATATGCAGCGTCACCCCCGACAGATAGATCAGGATCAGCGCCACATGGCTGTTCAGCCCCAGGATCGGCGTCACGTCGCCCAAAGCGTCGAAGATCGCGAAGATCGCCACCAAGGCCAGCGTCGTGGGGAACATCTGGATCAGGAACAGCGTGTCCAGCATCGCCCCCTTGCCGCGGATGCGGATGCGACTGAAGGAATAGGCCGAGATCGTGGCGATCGCCAGCACGCCCAGCCCCGCGATGACCCCGACCTTGATCGAGTTCCACATCCACAGCAGCACAGGATAGGGTGGCGAGACCACATCACCGTTGGCGCGGGTGTAATCGAAGCCGAAGGCCAGGACCCAATGTTCCAGCGTCGGGTTCTCGGGGATCAGCGATCCGACGGCGAAATTCCCTTCGCGGAAGCTGATCGACAGGACCATCAGAAAGGGAAACAGGATCAGCGCCAGAAAGATCAGCAGGAAGCCATGGGCCAGGATCTTCTTGATGCGCAGGTCGCGGGGACGCTCGACGATCATCGGGGGCTCCTTCAGGCGGACCGGCCGAGGCGGCGCGCGGCGGCGCGGCGCATGGCGACGAAATTGGCATAGCTGATGGCGGCGACCACCACGAAGATCAGCAGCGTGATCGCCCCCGCCAGCCCGAATTGCTGGCCCGCATTGTCGAAGGCCAGCCGATAGGTGAACGAGGCCAGGATGTCGGTCTTGCCCGCCGGGATGACGGTGCCCGGAATGTCGGGCAGGCCGCGCGTCAGCAGGAAGATCAGCACCAGGTTGTTGAAGTTGAAGGCGAAGGCCGCGATCAGCAGGGGCAGGAAGGGCGGGATGATCTGGGGCAGGGTGATGGTGAAGAAGACCCGGATCGACGAGGCGCCCTCCAGCACGGCGGCCTTCTTGTGATCCTCGGGGACCGATTGCAGGAACCCCATCGCCAGCAGCATCATGTAGGGATAGCCCAGCCAGGTGTTCACGATCACCACCATGGTCCGCGCCAATGTGGCATCGGTGAACCAGTTGGGGCGAAGGCCGAACAGCGCCTCCAGGATCAGGTTGATCTCGCCGAAATTCTGGTTGAACAGGCCGCGGAACACCAGGATCGAGATGAAGGACGGCACCGCATAGGGCAGGATCAGCAGCACCCGGTAGACCGGCTTCAAGCGCAGATGTTCCCATTGCAGAATCACCGCCAGCAGCAGCCCCACCGCAAAGCAGAGCGTCACCGACAGGCCCGCGAAGACGAAGGTCCACAGGAAGATCTCGACCGTGGGGCCGCGGATCCCGGCGGATGTGAAGATGCGTTCGAAATTGGCCAGCCCGACATTCACCCGCCAGCCGGGCGAGACCGCCTGGCCGTCCTCGGTCTGGAAGAAGCCGATATCGTGATTGGCGGTCAGCACCTGCCCGTCATTGCGGGTCAGCTGGTCGGGGCCGGTCTGGACGTAATCGGGGATGACCAGCGCAAAGCTGCGCAGGCCCGCATTGCGGATCAGCTGGCCGTCCGGCGTCTCCAGCGTCAGGCGCGACAGCCCGTCGCGCAGGGCGATCGCCTCGCGCCGGTCCAGCAGGGCCTGGGGCGCGGGCGCGGGGGACAGGGCGGCTGTCTCCTCCTCGGTCAAGGTGACGGGGTCGGACAGCAGCCCGCTTTCGGGCAGCCAGATGCGGTATTCACCGTCATCGGCCGCGATGGCGAAGGGCTGTTCGGTCGTCTGGTCGACCGTGCCGCGCGCGGTCAGCACCTCGATCGTGCGCGGATAGGTCAGCAGGTTCGACGAGCTGTAATTCGTGAAGCCGATATAGATCGTGTAGATCACCGGAAAGGCGATGAAGACCAGGACCGCCGCGATGCCCGGAAAGATGAACCGACTGCCATAGAAGCGGTCCGATCCGAAGATCACCGCAAAGCCCGTCGCCAGCCCCAGGATGATCGCGCCCAGCAGCGGCTGGCCCACGGTATAGAGCGTGAAGGCCGCCCATAGTAGCACCACCGTGACGATGGTCACGGCCAGCAGGCGCGGCCATGCGCGCGATCGTGACCGTCCGGCCCCTGTCGACATACCCGATGCTCCGATGATGATGGGGATCTCCCGCCCCCGGCGCGGGGGCGGGATGGCCGGATCAGCGTTCGCCCAGAATCCGGGCTGCGGCGTCGTTCAGCGCCGCCTCGGCGGTCTGGGCACCGGTGACGATGTTCGTAAGCGCCGGCTGCATCGCCGCCCAATAGGCGCCCATCTCGGCATTCGAGGGCATGGGCACGCCAGTCGCCGCGATCTCCAGCATGCCGGCGATATTGGCGTCGTCCTGGGCCGCGGCGGCGGATTCGTCGGCCAGCGCGCCAAGCGCGCCGTTTGCGTTCCAGGTAGCCAGCCCCTCCTCGGTCAGCAGGTAGTTCTCCAGCAGCTCGACCGCCAGGTCGCGATTGGGCGATGCCGCGTTCAGCGCCATGGCCTGGACCCCCACGAAGGGCGTCGTCACCGCATCGCCCACCGTCGGGATCGGCGCGACGGCAAAGTTGATGCCGGATTCGGCCAAGGTGGACCAGGCCCAGGGGCCGTTCAGCACCATTGCCACGTCGCCGCGGTTCATCGCCCCGTCCATGATGCCGTAATCGACCCCGGTGGGCATCACGCCCTCGTCGATCAGGCGGCGCAGCATCTCGCCGCCCTGGATGGCGCCTTCATTGTTCACCCCCGTCTCGGTCCCGTCATAGGATCCGTCGACCTTCCGGAAGGCATAGCCGCCATTGGCCATCAGCAGGGGCATCGAGAAATAGGCGTTGGTGTAGTCCCACAGGATCTTGGCGCCGTCATGATCCATCGCGATCAGATCGTCGAAGGATGCGGGCGGCGTGTCGATCAGGTCGGTGTTGTAGATCAGGTGCACCGCCTCGACGCTGACCGGATAGCCCCAGGTCGCGTTGTCGAACTGCATCGCCTCCATCGCGGATCCCAGGATCCCCTCGGCCCAGCCCGCCGAGGGCTGGACCGGCGCGATCAGCCCGCCCGATGCCCATTCGCCGAAACGGTCATGCGCCCACATCACGATATCCGGCCCGTCGCCCGTCGAGGCCGCCTGCTGGAACTTCTGCGCCAGGTCCGGGTCCACCACCTCGACCGAGACGGGTATGCCGTAATCCTCGACGAAGGGCTGCACGGCGGCCTCCAGCGCCTGGCGGTCGCGATTGGCGCCCGTCCAGATCAGGATCAGCCCGTCCTGCAGCGCAAGGACCGGGGTGGCGGTGCACAAAAGCAGGCCCGTCAGGCCAAGGATGCGTGTCATGATGTCTCCTCCCAGAGCGTCGTGTTCAATCGGCGTGTTCGAATGTCTTGATGTCCAGCGCCAGCGCGCCGTCATGATCCAGCAGGGCGAACCCGTTTCCGGGCAGCCGCAGCCGCCCGCCCGCCAGCGTCGCGGCATGGGGGCCGGCCAGCGCCGCATCCCCCGTCAGCCCCAGCACGATGGGCGCGGGCGACAGGTTGAAGACGCAGGTCAGCACCTGATCCGCCGCCGCCCGGCGGAAGGCCAGGACCGGCTCGGGCAGGTCAAGAAAGGTCGTCCTGCCGCCGGACAGGGCGGGGCTGGCCTTGCGGAAGGCGATGGCGCGGCGATAGAAATTCAGCACGCTGTCCGGATCGGCCTGCTGGCGGTCCACGGCGCGGGCCAGCTGGGGCGCCTTGACCGGCAGCCAGGGCGTGCCGGTCGAAAAGCCCGCATGGGGGGCGTCGGCCTCCCAGACCATGGGGGTGCGGCAGCCGTCGCGCCCCTTGACCGCCGGCCAGAAGCGCAGCGCCTGCGCATCGGTCAGCTCGTGATAATCCAGCGCCGTTTCCTCCTGGCCCAGCTCCTCGCCCTGATAGATGCCGATCGTGCCCTCGAAGGCCATCAGCATCGCGCAGCTCAGCCGCGCCATGGCGTCGTGATCCACCGCGTGATCCGCCCAACGCGACGGGTGGCGCGGCACGTCATGGTTCGAGAAGGACCAATAGGGATGCCCGTCCGGCGCGCCCGTCTGGAACCCCTCGATGCAGCGGCGGAAATGCGCGGCGGTGAAGTCCGGCGACAGCATGGCGAAGGAATAGGCCATGTGCAGATGGTCGCGCCCGGCCGTGTATTCGGCCATCAGCTCGATCGAGCGGTCGCCCATCTCGCCGACCTCGCCCACCATCATGATGTCGTCATGGCGGTCGGTCAGCTGGCGCAGGCGGCGCAGGAAGGCCAGGTTCTCGGGGCGGCTCTTGTTGTAGATGTTGCGCTGCATCCCATAGAGGTCGGTCGCCATGACCTGGGGCCTGGCTTCGGCCGGCGGGTTCGACCGCAGCAGGGCGTCATGGACATAGTAGTTGACCGTGTCCAGCCGGAACCCGTCCAGCCCGCGCTGCAACCAGAATTCGCAGGTGGCCAGGATCGCCTCCTGCACACCGGGATTGTGAAAGTTCAGGTCCGGCTGCGAGGCCAGGAAGTTGTGCAGGTAATACTGGCCGCGCGTCGCGTCGAATTCCCAAGCGGGACCGCCGAAATGGCTGTGCCAGTTCGTGGGCGGCGATCCGTCGGGCATCGGGTCCGCCCAGACATACCAGTCGGCCTTGGGATTGTCGCGGCTGGCGCGGCTTTCGCGGAACCAGGGATGCTGGTCCGAGCTGTGGCTCAGCACCTGGTCGGTGATGACCCGCATCCCCACGCCATGCGCCGCCGCGATCAGCGCGTCGAAATCGGCCAGCGTCCCGAAGAGCGGGTCGATGTCGCAGTAATCGGACACGTCATAGCCCATGTCCTTCTGCGGCGACAGAAAGACTGGCGACAGCCAGATGCAGTCCGCCCCCAGGGAGGCGATATGCGGCAGGCGGCGGATGATCCCCTGCAGATCGCCGATGCCGTCGCCATCCGAGTCCTGAAAGGACCGCGGATAGACCTGATAGATCACAGCGTCGCGCCACCATTCCCGTCCCTGCACCGGCTTCCCCCGCTTTGCGATTCGGAGCGACCATAACAGCCGTTCAAATTTATTCAAAGCGCTTTGAGTCTGTGAAACCCTCTGGAAAAAGGGGCTTGGCTGTGCATTATGAAACTGACCTTGCGGCAGTTGCAGGGCGTTTCGGACGGGATGCGGATGACGACGCTGAAGGATATCGGGACCGCGCTCGGCCTGTCGGTGACCACGGTCAGCCGGGCGCTGAACGATTTCCCCGAAGTGTCGGCGCAGACGCGCGACCGGGTGCGTGCGGCGGCCGAAAGGCTGGGCTATCAGGCCAATCGCAGCGCGCAGCGGCTGGCCACGGGCCGGTCGGGCATGGTCGGCATGATCGTCAAGACCAGCGCCGATTACCGCGCCGACCAGACCTTCATGGAGATCCTGGTGGGCATGTCGGCGGCGCTGGCCGCGCGCGACACGGATCTGGTCCTGGCCGTCGATCAGGGCCGTGACCCGGTCGAACCCTATCGCCGGATGCTGGGGCGCGACCTTCTGGACGGCTTCATTCTGAACGCGCCCGTGACCCATGACCCGCGTATCAGCTTTCTGAACGAACGCGGCATCCCGCTGGTCGTGCATGGCCGTGACCGGGTGGATGCGGATTACCCGTTCTTCACCATTGACAACCATGCGGTCGCCGCGGAATCGGTCCAGCTGCTGGCGGCCTTGGGCCATCGGCGCATCGCCTATCTGAACGGCCCGGAACAGTATTCCTATGCCGCGCGCCGCGCCCAAGGCTATCGGGCGGCCATGGCGCAGGCCGGCCTGCCGGTGCTGGAGGGCGCGCTGACCCATGATCCGCCCACGGCGGCGGCGGGCTATCGCCAGGCGCTGTCGCTGCTGGCCGGCCAGCGGGGCGCGCCGCCCACGGCCTTCATCTGCGGATCGCTGCTGCTGGCCGAGGGGGTGATGCATGCTACCGTCGATCTGGGCCTTGCCGTGCCGCGCGACGTGTCGGTGATGGCCCATGACGACGGCCTGCCGATGCTCAGCGCCAGCAGCTTCACGCCCGCGCTGACCGTGACCCATGCGGCGCTGCACGATGCCTGCGTGCCGCTGGCCAATGCCCTGGTCGATCTGATCGGCGGGGCCGACCCCATGTCATTGCAGGTCCTGAACCGCGCCGAGCTGATCGTGCGCGATTCGACCGGACCCGCCCCGGAAACAGGAAGAACCCCATGGCCCTAGACCATTCGACCCCGACCGCCCCCGCGTTGGAGATCCGCAGCCTGGACAAGGCCTATGGCGCCGTCCCGGTCCTGCACCGGATCGATATCGAGATGGCGCAGGGCGAATTCCTGGTGCTGGTCGGCCCCTCGGGCTGCGGCAAGTCCACCCTGCTGAACTGCATCGCGGGGCTGGAGGAGATCACCGCCGGCACGCTGCGCATCGCCGGGCGCGACGTGACCCAGGAACCGCCCGCCGATCGCGACATCGCCATGGTGTTCCAGTCCTACGCGCTCTATCCCACCATGACCGTGGGCGAGAATATCGGCTTCGGCATGAAGATCCGCCGCGTCCCCAAGGACCGCGCCCAGGCCCGCGTGGCCGAGGTCGCGCGCATGCTGCAGATCGACCATCTGCTGGACCGCCGCCCCGGCCAGCTGTCGGGCGGCCAGCGCCAGCGCGTCGCGATGGGCCGCGCCCTGGTCCGCGACCCGGCGCTGTTCCTCTTCGACGAGCCGCTGTCCAACCTCGACGCCAAGCTGCGCGTCGAGATGCGGGCCGAGATCAAGCGCCTGCACCGCACGACCGGCGCCTCGATCGTCTATGTCACCCATGACCAGGTCGAGGCGATGACCCTGGCCAGCCGCATCGTCGTGCTGAAGGGCGGCCATGTCCAGCAGATCGGCACGCCGCAGCAGATCTACGACACCCCCGCCAACACCTTCGTGGCCGATTTCATGGGCAGCCCGCCGATGAACCTCTGCCCCGCGGAGATCGAGGACGGGGCGATCCGCGTCGGCGACCAGCGCATCGCCCTGCCGGCGGGCTTCGGCCCCGACCTGCCGCGCGAGGTGATCCTGGGCATCCGCCCCGAGCATCTGAGCCTGGGCGCCGCGCCCGACCTGACCGTCCAGCCGGTGATGATCGAGAATACCGGGTCGGAATGCTATCTGTCCTTCCAGCTTGGCGGCCATGCGATGACCGCCAAGCTGCCCGGCCGCATGGACGAGGATCGGTTGGAGCCGGTGGGCCTGGTGCTGGACCATGACCGTATCTCGCTGTTCGATCCCCAGACCACGCGGCGCATTCCCCGCTGATCCGCGCCGTCAGCCCTGCGCCGGGTCCTGGTCGTCGGCGGCCAGAAAGCCGCCCGACTGGCGCTGCCACAGGCGGGCATAGATGCCGCCTTGGGCCAGCAGCTGGGCGTGGCTGCCCTCCTCGACGATGCGGCCGCGGTCCAGGACGATCAGCCGGTCCATCGCGGCGATGGTGGACAGGCGGTGGGCGATGGCGATCACCGTCTTGCCCTGCATCAGCACCTCCAGCCGGGACTGGATGGCGGCCTCGACCTCGCTGTCAAGGGCGCTGGTCGCCTCGTCCAGGATCAGGATCGGCGCGTCCTTCAGCGCCACGCGGGCGATGGCGATGCGCTGGCGCTGGCCGCCCGACAGCTTGACGCCGCGTTCGCCCACATGGGCGTCCAGGCCGCGGCGGCCGGCGCTGTCGGACAGGTCCGGGACGAAGCCCTCCGCCTCGGCCATGCGCAGCGCATCGGCGATCTGGTCGGCCGAGGCGTCGGGGCGCCCATAGGCGATGTTCTCGCGCACCGAGCGGTGCAGGAGCGAGCTGTCCTGCGTCACCACGCCGATGGCCGCGCGCAGGCTGTCCTGGGTGACCTGGGCGATGTCCTGCCCGTCGATGGTTATGCGCCCGCTGTCGATGTCGTGGAAACGCAGCAGCAGATTGATCAGCGTCGATTTCCCCGCCCCCGACCGGCCGACCAGGCCCACCCGTTCGCCGGGACGCAGATGCAGGGTCAGGTCCTCCAGCACGGCCATCTGCCGGGGGCCGGCCTTGGCGCCATAGCGGAAGGTGACGGCGTCGAAGCGGATCTCGCCCGCGCGGGCCTCCAGCGGGCGGGCGCCGGGGGCGTCGCGCACCTCGCGCGGCAGGGCCAGGCTGCCGATGCCGTCGCGGACCGTGCCGATATTTTCGAAAAGCGCGGCGAATTCCCACATGATCCAATGGGCCATGTTGTTCAGCCGCAGCGCCAGCGGCACGGCGATGGCCACCGCGCCCACCGCGACCGTGCCTTGGGTCCAGAGCCACAGCCCCAGCCCGGCCACGGATGCCACCAGCCAGACATTGATCAGGTTCAGCGCGATGTCCTGAATGCTGGACAGCCGCATCTGCGCATGGACCGTCCCCAGGAACCGGTCCATCCCTTGGCGCATCCAGGATTCCTCGCGGTCGGAATGCGAGAACAGCTTGACCGTCGCGATGTTGGTATAGCTGTCGACGACCCGCCCGGTCATGTCGCTGCGCGCATCCGCCTGCGCCTGCGCGACCCGGCCAAGCCGCGGCACGATGTGCCACAGCAGCGCCCCGTAGGCCAGCGCCCAGGCCAGGAAGGGCAGCGCCAGCCGCCAGTCCTGGCTGGCCGCCAGCACCATCGCCCCCAGGAAATAGATCAGCACATAGCTGCCCACATCCATGATCTTCATCGCGACCTCGCGCACGGCCAGCGCGGTCTGCATCAGCCGCTGCGCGATGCGGCCGGCGAATTCGTCCTGGAAATAGCCGACCGACTGGCGCAGCAGCCAGCGATGCGCCTGCCAGCGGATGCGTTGGGGGAAATTGCCCATCAGCGACTGGTGCAGCACCATCGAGGTGACCAGGTTCAGAAGCGGCATCACCACCAGCAGCACCACCGCCATGATCGTGATGCGGCCGCCCTGTTCCTGCCAGAAGACCTCGCGCGGGGTGGATGCCAGCTGGTCGATCAGCTGGCCCAGCCAGCCGAACAGCATCACCTCGATCACCGCGATCAGGCCCGATCCGATGCCCAGCAGGATCAGCCAAGGCAGCGACCCGCGGCTGTAATGCAGCACGAAGCGCCACAGCCCGGCGGGGGGCATGGCGGGGGGCGTATCAGGATAGGCGTCGATGCGTCGTTCGAACCAGGCAAACATGGTTGGTCCTTGGATCGGGGTGTCGGGAACGGGTCCGAACCGCTCGCCCGACAGGGTCTTGTTGTCAAGCCGCACCCCGCGCTTGATTTTTGTCAAGCCCCCGGAACGCCGCCCGGGCGCCGCCGTTGGAGGGAGGACGCACCGGTTTGTGAAAGGACGCGGGATGACGATGAACACGCTGAAGGATCTCTATATCGACCAGCTGAAGGACCTTTATTCGGCCTGCAAGCAGTCGATGTCGGTGGTGACGGAAATGGGCCGCGTGGCCCAATCGCGCGAACTGGCCGAGGCGCTGATCGCCGGGAACGAGGGCATCTCGCGCGGGATGGAGGCGCTGGCCAGCCTGTGCAACGAACATGGCGAGGATCCGACGGGCGAACATTGCAAGGGCATGGAGGGTCTGGTGACCGAGGCCCGCAAGCATGCGCTGCAGGCCGATTTCGGCGATGACGCGGTGCGCGACGCGGCGATCATCACCCAGTATCAGCGCCTGACCCATTACGCGATCGCGGGCTATGGCTGCCTGCGCAGCTTTGCCAACCGGCTGGAACTGGACGGCGACGGCGCGGTGCTGCAGGACTGTCTGGAACGCACCCGCGACGGCGATGTGCACATGACCCAGCTGGCCGAGGGCGGGATCAACAAGGCCGCGGCCCAAGCCTGATATCGACGCCCGGCGGTCCCCCGCCGGGCGTTTTCGTCACAGCGTTCCGGCCGACATCTCGCGCGCGATGTGATCGGCTTGGCGCATGGCCAGCGCGACGATGGTCAGGGTCGGGTTCTCGGCCGCACCTGTGGTGAACTGGCTGCCATCGCTGACGAACAGGTTGGCGATGTCATGGCTCTGGCCCCATCTGTTCACCACGCCGTCCTCTGCCCGGTCCGACATGCGGTTCGTGCCCAGATTATGGGTCGAGGGATAGGGCGGAGTCGGCAGGGTCCGCGTGGCCCCCATCGCACGATAGATCGCCTGGCCCCGTTCATAGGCATGGTTGCGCATGGCGACATCGTTGGGATGGTCGCTGAAATGCACGTTGGCGACCTTCAGGCCGAACCGGTCCTCGGTCTCGGACAGGGTGACGCGGTTGCTGGCTTGGGGCATGTCCTCGCCCACGATCCACATCCCGGCCATGTTCTCGTACTGATCCAGGGCGCTGGTGAATTCGCGGCCCCAGGCCCCGGGGTCCAGAAAGGCCGCCATGAAGGGCAGGCCCAGGGCCAGGGTCTCCAGCTCATAGCCGCCGACGAAGCCGCGGGAGGGGTCGTGGCGGGCCTCGTCCTGGATGATGCCCGCCATGGTCGTGCCCCGCCACATCCGCACCGGCCGCTCGAAGATGCCATAGACCGACCCGGTCATGTGCCGCATGTAGTTGCGCCCGACCTGCCCGCTGCTGTTGGCCAGCCCGTCGGGGAACAGGCTGCTGGCGCTGTTCAGCAGCAGGCGCGGGCTTTCGAAGCTGTTGCCCGCCACGGCCACGATGCGCGCCGCCTGGAACTGCAGCGCGCCGTCGCGGTCGAAATATTCGACCCCTGTGACGCGGCCTTGGTCGTCATGCAGGATGCGGGCGGCATGGGCATGTTCGCGCACCTCCAGATTGCCCGTCGCCTCGCCCTTGGGGATGTCGGTATAGGCCGACGACCATTTGGCCCCCCATTTGCAGCCCTGAAAGCAGAAGCCCGTCTGCTGGCAGGCCGGGCGGTCGTCATTGTCGACGCTGTTGATCGCCATATGCCCGGTCGAGACCTGGTCATAGCCCACCGCCTTGGCCCCCGCCTCGAAGACCTTGTAGTTGTTGTTGCCGGGCAGGCCGGGGAAATCGCCGGTGCGGGTGACGCCCAGCTTGGCCTCGGCCCTGTCGTACCACGGCGCCATCTCGGCCGCGTCGATGGGCCAGTCCAGAAGGCTCGCGCCCTCGACCGCGCCATAGGTGCTGAGGGCCTTCCATTCGTGATCCTGGAAGCGGATCGCGGCGCCCGCCCAATGGGTGGTCGTGCCGCCCACCGCCTTGACGATCCAGGCGGGCAACCCGCTGAAATCGCGCGCCACCCGCCAATCGCCGCTGGTCGTGCGCGGATCGGTCCAGGCCAGCTGGCCGAAGCTGTCCCATTCGTCGTTGATGTAATCCTCGGGCAGATAGCGCCCGCCGGCCTCCAGGGCCACGACCTTGACGCCCCTCTGCGCCAGTTCGTTGGCCAGCACCCCGCCGCCCGCGCCCGTGCCGATGATGACGACCAGGCTGTCATCCGTCAGTTCGAATTTCGCTGCATTCGCCATGATCCGCCCCCTACAGCCAGTCGATGTCGTCGAAACCGCGGTCGATATAGCCGCCCTCGGAAAAGCTCTCGCCCTCATAGCCGAAGATCGGCCAGACCTCCTTCTGGTTGTAGAGCCCGGTCACCAGACCGCCGCGCACCATCTGGAAGAAATCCCCGTCCTGGATCGTGCGCAGGATGGCCACGCGCTCGGCCTCCCACCCGGCGGCCAGATAGCTGTCAAAGCCCGCCTCGCGTGCGGCGGCGTCCAGCGCCTCGATGCCGCGGGCGACGGTCTCGGCCTGTTCGGGCGTGTCATGGCCGCGGATCGCCACCGCATAGAAGCGGTCGCCGACCCGGTCATGGGGATAGATGTCGCGCGCCATCTGCAGCAGCGTCGCCATCTGATGTTCGGTGATCGCGCGGACCTCCATGGCCCAGGCCCCGTCGGGCGCGGCGATGAAGCCCGCCCCCGCCACCGCCAGCGCCCCGGCCGCCGCGGCACGCGACAGCAGCGCACGCCGGGTCAGCCCCTGCTCGTTCAATCGGGACATGGTTCCTCCTCCCTGTCATTGGGCCGCGCGCCGCCCTCCCAAGCGGCGCGGGCGGGCTATTGGTAGCGTCCCCCGCGCTGCAGGACCTCGATCTCATAGCCGTCGGGGTCCTTGATGAAGAAGAAGCGCGCGATCACCGCGCCGCCCGGGGCGAAATCGACCAGCTTGCGCGGGGCAAAGCCGGCCTCGGTCATGCGGGCATGTTCCGCATCGACGTCATCGACCGAAAAGGCCACATGGCCATAGCCGTCGCCCAGGTCATAGGGCTCGGTCCGGTCCTTGTTGACCGTCAGCTCCAGTTCCGTGCCGCTTTCGCCATTGGACAGATAGATCAGGGTGAAGGCCTCGAAATCCAGCCGCTCGGCCACCTTCAGGCCGAAGCAGCGGTCGTAGAAATCGACCGAGGCCGCCTCGTCCAGAACGCGGATCATGGAATGGATGTACTTGGCCATCGGGCCCTCCTGCGGTTTGCCGTCTTCCCTGTCAGGCTAGGGGCGGTCGCGGGGGCGTGGGTAGTATGGGATTACTACAGGCGAAAAACCTATTCGGCGGCGATGGCGGGCGGGGCCTGATCCTCGCCCAGGGACAGGGTCACCACGCAGCGCAGCAGCGAGGTGAAGTTGCGCGCCTCGCCATGCAGTTCCAGTACCTCGGAATGCAGCTTCGAGATGAAGGCCGGGGTGGTCATCCCCTCGCGCGCGGCGACCCGGTCCAGCAGCTGCCAGAAGACCCGCTCCAGCCGGATCGAGGTCGATTGCCCGTTCAGCCGCAGCCGCCGGGTTACGGTTTCATAGCGGTCCGGATGCTGTCCGGCAAAGATCTGGCACATCGGCTTGGTCCGGGGCTGGTTGCGCCCCTTTATTGTCACCCCCCGGCCCCGCCCGGTCAACGCGACTTTTTGGGTATGCCACAGCCCTCGCGTCAGGCAGACCCGGCGCCCAATAGCGGGCGTTCCACGGCACTTGTCATCAAGGCAGACGCAGGTCACCCGACGTGATCAGCCATGACCGCGTTCCCCTGCCCGTCACGGTCACAGACATGCCGGGCTGAAGTTCGCGCAGGACATCGGGGCTGACCCAGCAAACCCGATCCCAGAGGATCGGCAGGCCAACGAACCGGACAGAATTGCGGCATTCCCTGTTTCCGCCAAGCGTCACCTCGCGGATCACATAGGTCGCCTCGACCGGTCGACCCCGGATCAAGGCATCCAGGAAGGGCCAGCCCGCGGCCCCGCTTTGCCAAGACATCACGATCAGGAAAACGGGCAGTGCAACCCCCAGGAAGACGCGTCTTGCCTCGGATTTCGGGGGCTGCTTTTCAAGCCCTGCCATGATGACCGGCAGCATGACGATCAGATAGACCGCCGCTCCGACCATCTGCGGCAGCACCTTCAGTTCGCGTTCACCGGGCACAGGCAGCGAGGACCATCTGGCCATCTGATTGAGAACCGGCAGGAATGGTATGAAGAACATCAGAAGCGCAATCAGCCGCAGCCATCGCGGCCAGCGGTCGACAGCCTGCAACGGAATCAGGATCCGGGACATGACGGTGAATCTCTCCGAGCTGCCATGAAAAAGGGCCGCCCCTGGGGGCGGCCCTTTCCGACTGTCGTTGTGTCAGATCACTTGATGATCTTGGAAACGACGCCTGCGCCGACGGTGCGGCCGCCTTCGCGGATGGCGAAGCGCAGCTTCTCTTCCATGGCGATCGGCGCGATCAGCTCGACCTCGAACTTCAGGTTGTCGCCGGGCATGACCATCTCGGTGCCCTCGGGCAGCTTGACGGTCCCGGTCACGTCCGTCGTGCGGAAGTAGAACTGCGGGCGGTAGTTCGCGAAGAACGGCGTGTGGCGGCCGCCCTCTTCCTTGGTCAGGATATAGGCCTCGGCCTCGAACTGGGTGTGCGGGGTGACCGATTTCGGCTTGACCAGGACCTGGCCACGCTCGACGCCGTCACGGTCGATGCCGCGCAGCAGCACGCCCACGTTGTCGCCGGCCTCACCGCGGTCCAGCAGCTTGCGGAACATTTCCACGCCCGTGCAGGTGGTCTTCTTGGTGTCGCGGATGCCCACGATCTCCAGTTCGTCGCCCACGTTCACGGCGCCACGCTCGATGCGGCCGGTGACCACGGTGCCGCGGCCCGAGATCGAGAAGACGTCCTCGATCGGCAGCAGGAAGGGCTGGTCCACGGCGCGCTCGGGCGTCGGGATGTAGTCGTCGACGGCGGCGATCAGCGCGCGGATCGAATCCTCGCCGATGGCGTTGTCGCGGCCTTCCATGGCAGCCAGGGCCGAGCCCTTGATGATCGGGATGTCGTCGCCCGGATAGTCGTAGGAGCTGAGCAGCTCGCGCACTTCCATCTCGACCAGTTCCAGCAGTTCCTCGTCATCCACCTGGTCGACCTTGTTCAGGTAGACGACCATGTAGGGGATGCCGACCTGGCGGCCCAGCAGGATGTGCTCGCGCGTCTGCGGCATCGGGCCGTCGGCGGCGTTCACGACCAGGATCGCGCCGTCCATCTGGGCGGCACCGGTGATCATGTTCTTGACGTAGTCGGCGTGGCCCGGGCAGTCCACGTGGGCATAGTGGCGGTTCTCGGATTCGTATTCCACATGCGCGGTCGAGATCGTGATCCCGCGGGCCTTTTCCTCGGGCGCGCCGTCGATCTGGTCATAGGCGCGGAACTCGCCGAAGTACTTGGTGATCGCGGCGGTCAGGGTCGTCTTGCCGTGGTCGACATGGCCGATGGTGCCGATGTTGACATGCGGTTTATTGCGTTCAAACTTTGCCTTTGCCATGTGGCCCTCCTGGATACCGCGGGGCATGGCTGATACGGCCCCGGATTTGACGTGCGCTGCGATCTATAAGGCGGTCGGGGAAAAATCAAGGGCAAGGAACGCGCCCGCCCCGTCATTTGCGCAGGCCGTGGCGGCAGGGCATGCCATACCCGGAACCCGCGCCCCGCCCCTGTCGTTCCTGCACCGCCGATGCGGGCAGCCAGCCCGCCGGCCCCATGCAGGAGGATTGGCATGAGCCTGATGAAAAGTCTGACCAAGGTCGCCGCCGGCGTGATGCTGGCCAAGGGCATCGGCAACGCGATGCGCAACCAGGGCGGCCAGCCCGGCCAAGGCCGCACCACCGGCGGCGGGCTGTTGGAGAGCCTGTTCGGAAACAACCTGCCGCAATCGGGCCAGGACCGGTCGATCGGCTCGATCCTTGGCGGCGGAACCGGGACGGGGCGCGGATCGCTCGGCGGTCTGCTGGACAGCCTGGGCGGGCGCGCCGGGTCCGGCGGAGGCCTGGGCCAGGTGCTGGGCGGCCTTCTGGGCGGGGCGGCCGCGGGCGGCGCGCTGGCGCAGAAGGACAGCCAGCCCTCGAACCAGGCGACCTTCGGATCGCTGTTCGACGACGCGCTGTCCCATGACGGCGAACCCCAGACCGCGCCCACCCCGGAACAGAACGCCATGGCCGGGCTGATCCTGCGCGCGATGATCCAGGCCGCCAAGTCCGACGGCCATGTGGACGAGGGCGAACGCCAGCGCCTGCTGGGCCATCTGGGCGACGACCTGGATGCCGAGGAACGCCAATTCATCCGCGACCAGATGGCCGCCCCCGTCGATGCCGCGGCGCTGGCCCGCGACGTCCCCGAGGGGATGGAGCGCCAGGTCTATCTGATGTCGCTTCTGGCCATCGATTTCGACAACGAGGCCGAGGCGCGCTATCTGAACGACCTGGCGACCGGGCTGTCGCTGGACCGCGCCACCGTGAACGAGATCCATGCCGAAGCCGGGGTCATGCCGCTCTATAACGCCTGACCGCGCATGGCCCCGCCCCCGACCGGGCGGGGCCATTTGTCTGGACAAGAGGCCGGAACCTTTCGACGCGACCCGCCGTTGGCCCGGCGACGCATCCCAACCCGCCCCGAGGTTCCCATGTCCGATACCCCTCCCCAGCCCGTCTTCCGCAGCGGCGCGATCGCCGATCCGCGCCTGCCCCGGCCCGATTACCCGATGCAGGAACAGCCCTATCCGGGGCTTGCCACCAAGATGGACCCGCTGCCCGATCATGGCGAGACCAGCTATCGCGGCACGGGCCGGCTGAAGGGCAAGCGCGCCCTGATCACCGGCGGCGACAGCGGCATCGGCGCCGCCGCCGCCATCGCCTTCGCGCGCGAGGGTGCGGATGTGGCCATCACCTATCTGCCGGACGAACAGCCCGATGCCGACGTGATCGTCCAGGCGATCCGCGACAGCGGTCAAAACGCCGTGGCCATCCCCGGCGATCTGCGGGACGAGGATTTCTGCAAGCAATTGGTCGAAAGCGCGGTCTCGCAGCTGGGCGGGCTGGACATCCTGGTCAACAATGCCGGGCGCCAGCAGTTCTGCGAAAGGCTGGAGGACCTGACCACCGAGGATTTCGACGCGACCATGAAGGTCAATGTCTATGCCCCCTTCTGGGTCACGCGCGCCGCGCTGCCGCATATGGGCAATGGCGGGTCGATCATCATCACCTCCTCGGTCCAGGCGTTCTCGGGCTCGGCGCATCTCTTCGACTATGCCCAGACCAAGGCCGCGAACGTGGCCTTCGCGCAGTCGCTGGCCAAGCAGGTCGCGCCGCGCGGCATCCGCGTGAACGCCGTCTGCCCCGGCCCCTACTGGACCGCGCTGCAGATCAGCGGTGGCCAGCCCACCGAAAAGGCCGCCGAACATGGCGCGACCCAGCCCTTGGGCCGGGCCGGACAGCCGGTCGAGATCGCGCCGATCTATGTGCTGCTGGCCTCGGACGAGGGCAGCTACATCACCGGCGAGTTCTTCGGATCGGTCGGCGGCGGCGGGCTTTAAGCCCGTCCCGCAAATCCGCTTTTTCTCGCTGCGCTGCCGCGTTAGGTTCATGGCGTCCCAACCCTATCGGAGGCCCCATGAGCCAGCGCCTGCATCTCGTCTTCGGCGGAGAACTGATCGACCCGCAAGGCACCCAGTTCCGCGACACCAAAGCGATCCACATGGTCGGGATCTTCCCGAATTACGAAACCGCCTTCGCCGCCTGGAAGGCCGAGGCGCAGCGCACCGTCGACAGCGCCCATACCCGCTATTTCATCGCGCATCTGCACCGTCTGCGCGACGAGGAACGCGAGGTCAGCCCGACCGAGGAACTGGGCGCCTGATGGCCGGCACCGGGCTGGGTCAGCTGGGCCTGTGGCTGCATCTGCGCAGCAGGCGCCATGACGACCCGCCCCTGCCCGAGATCCCGCCCGGCAGCGGGCCGGCGATCCTTGTGCATGTCTCGCCCGATGCCGTCCGGGCCGAGGGTCAGATCACCCGCGCCCTGCGCCGCGCCCGTCCGGGCCTGCGTATCCTGCGCATGCAGGCGGATGCGCGGGGCGACGCGGGCGACGACCCGGCCCTGGCCGCGATGATCCTGGACCGGGCGCGGCCGCGCGCGGTCCTGCTGCTGGGCAGCGCGCTGCCGCCGGCGCTGCTGTCGGCGGCGCGGGCGCGCCACCTGCCCGTCGCCTTGGCCGAGCTGCGCCTGAACGCCCAGGACCTGGGCTGGGGCCTGCAGGCCTCGATGCGCCGCCAGCTGCTGGAGGGGGCGGCGGCTGTCATGGTCGCGGATCTGGCCAGCCTGGACCTGGCCCGGCGCATGGGGCTGGACCCGGTGATGACCGGCCCCGTCTCGGAAATCCACGAGCCCCTGCCCTGTTCGGAAACCGAACGCATGTCCATGGCCCAGCAGATGAACGGCCGCCACGCCTGGTTCGCGGCCAGCCTGCCCGAGGGCGAGGAGGACGCGGTCTTGGCCGCCCATCAGGCCGTGCTGCGCCGCGCCCATCGCGCGCTGCTGATCCTTTCGCCCCATGATCCCGCCCGCCTGCCCGCCCTGGCCCGCAAGGTCGAGGATCAGGGCCTGACCCTGTCGCGCCGCGCCGAGGATGACGATCTGGGCGACGAGATCCAGGTCCTGCTGACCGACGGCCCGACCGAGATGGGGCTGTGGTATCGCCTGGCGCCGGTGACCTTCATGGGCGGCACCCTGACCGGACGCGGCGACGCCATGCGCCACCCGTTCGAACCCGCCGCCTTGGGATCGGCGATCATCCATGGCCCGGAACAGGGCGCCCATGCGACCGAATGGCGCCAGCTGACCGGCGCGCGCGCCACCCGCGCGCTGCGCCATGCCGACGACCTGCCCCAGGCCGTGACCGACCTGATCCAGCCCGAATCCATCGCCACTTTGGCCACCAATGCCTGGACCGTCAGCACCGGCGGCGCCGATGTCGCGCTGCGCATCGCCGAACGCCTGTCCCGCCTGATGGACCGCCCCGCCGAGATCCCCGCATGACCCGCCCCCGCCTTCTGGTTCCAGCGCCCGCCCAGCCTGCGCGCGCGCCTGCTGCGCCCCCCCTGGGGGCCGCCTATGCCCGCGCCACGGCCCGCAGGCTGGCCCAGGGCGACCGCGCCCGGCCCGGCGTGCCGGTGATCTGCGTAGGCAATCTGAATGCCGGGGGGACGGGCAAGACCCCCACCGTCATCCATCTGCAGATGGCGCTGTCGGCGCGCGGGATCGCGGCGCATGTCGTCTCGCGCGGCTATGGCGGCTCGGCCGTGGCGGCGCTGCGGGTGGATGAACGCGCCCATGACGCGGCGCTGACCGGGGACGAGCCGCTGCTGATGGCGGCCTTCGGCCCGGTCTGGGTCGCCGATGACCGCCGCGCGGGCGCCGCCGCCGCCGTGGCCGCGGGGGCGCAGGCGATCCTGCTGGATGACGGGTTCCAGGACCCGGCCTTGGCCCATGACCTGTCGCTGGTGGTGGTGGATGCGGCCAAGGGCTTCGGCAACGGGCTGTGCATCCCGGCGGGACCCTTGCGCGAACCCGTGGCGGCGGGGCTGGCGCGGGCCGACCTGCTGCTGGCCATCGGGCCGGATGCGGCACAGGCGGGCTTTGCCCCCCCGCCCGGCGCGCCGCCGCTGCTGCGCGGGCATCTGGCGCCGCTGCGGACGGGCATCGACTGGCGCGGCCACCGGGTCCTGGCCTTTGCCGGCATCGGCCACCCCGAGAAGTTCTTCGCCACCCTGCAGGCCTTGGGCGCCCATGTCGTGCGGGCCGAGGCCTTGGACGACCACCAGCCCTTCACCCCCGCCCTGCTGACCCGGCTGGAGGCGGAATCGCGCCTGACCGGCGCCCAGCTGGTCACTACCGAAAAGGACGCGGCCCGCCTGCCCCGCGCCTTCCGCCCCAAGGTCATGGCCCTGCCCGTGCGCCTGACGCTGGCCGATGACGCGCCCTTGCGCGCGGCGCTGGACCGGCTGTTTCCATCCCCGGTTTGAATCCCCGGCGCCGATGCCGATATAAGGGGTCCTGATCCGCGAAAGGTTGACCATGTCCCGCAATGCCCAAGCCCGGCTGAGCTTCTATCTGCTGCTGATGCTGACGCTCTATGCCTCGCTGGCGGGCGCGGGCTGAGGGGGCCGTCATGTCGCAGCGCATCACGGGGCGGTTTTCGCCCAATGCCGGTCACACGGCCCTGCCACCCACCCCCGCCACCCGCATGAGGGGCGGCCCAAATGGATCACCCTGGCCGCGACGCCCTTCCTGTTGGGGGCGTTCTTCCAAGGGGCGACCGGCATGGTCACCGACCTGGCGGCCTTCGGCCTGGTGGCCAGCGGCATGTACATGACGCGCGAGGGGCTGGTCGCGCAGGCCGGGTTCGAGGCGCGCCGCGTGGCCAAGCGCCCGGCCATTCCGCGCAAGCTGTTCGGCGGCGCGCTGGCGGGGATGGGGCTGGGCCTCGGGGCCGCCATGCCGGGGGCCTGGGCCGAGGCCGGGTTGATCGGCGCTGCGGGCATGGTGCTGCACCAGATCGCCTTCGGCCTGGACCCGTGGCGCGACAAGCGCCCCGACGGCGTGGACGGGTTCCAGCAGGACCGCGCCCAACGCATGATCGACGAGGCCGAGGGGAATCTGCAGGCCATGCAGCAGGCCATCGCGCGGCTTGGCGACCGGCGGCTGACCGGGCGGGTGATGGGCTTTGACGCCTCGGTCCGCCAGCTGTTCGACCGGCTGCGCGACAATCCCGGCGGGCTGGGATCGGCGCGGCGCTATCTGGGCGTCTATCTGCAGGGCGCGCGCGATGCGACGGTACGCTTTGCCGACCTCTATGTGGTGACCGGCGATGGGGCCGCGCGGGCGGCCTACGAGGCCTTCATGGACGATCTGCAGCGCGACTTCGCCGCCCGGGCCGACCGGCTGCTGGACGGCGACCGCGACGCGCTGGATGTCGAGATGTCGGTCCTGCGCGACCGCTTGGCGCGCGAGGGGCTGACCGGCGCCGCCACCCGCCTGGCCCCCGAGGACCGCCCCGCCCTGCAGAGCCAGGAGGCGCAGACCTTGGACGACCTGCTGCGCATGCCCTTTCCCGGCCAGAAGACCCCGCGCGACTGATGCCCCGCTTTGCATTGAAGGTCGAATATGACGGCGCCCCCTTCGCCGGCTGGCAGGCTCAGGCCGATCAGCCGAGCGTGCAGGGCGCGATCGAGACCGCGCTGGCGCGCCTCGACCCCGGCTTTGCGGCGGGCGCGCGGATCGCGGCGGCGGGCCGCACCGATGCGGGTGTGCATGCCACGGGCCAGGTCGCCCATGCGGATCTGGCGCGGGACTGGGATCCGTTCCGCCTGGCCGAGGCGCTGAACTGGCACCTGAAGCCCGCCCCCGTGGCGATCCTGGCGGCGGCGCGGGTCGATGACGATTTCCACGCCCGGTTCTCCGCGCGTGAGCGGCGATACACCTTCCGGCTGGTGGCGCGGCGCGCGCCGCTGACCCATGGGCGCGGCCAGGTCTGGCAGGTGCTGAACCCGCTGGATGCGGCGCTGATGCGGGCGGGGGCCGCGCATCTGGTCGGGCATCACGATTTCACGACCTTCCGATCCTCGATCTGCCAAGCGAAAAGCCCGGTGAAATCCATCGACGAGATCACGATCGAGGAAAGCCCCGTCCCCCATGGGTGCGAATACCGCTTTCACCTGCGGGCGCGGTCCTTCCTGCACAACCAGGTGCGCAGCATCGTCGGCACCTTGGAGCGGGTGGGCGCGGGGTCATGGGCGCCGGAGCGTGTGCGCGATGCGCTGGCGGCGCGGGACCGGGCGGCCTGTGGGCCGGTCTGCCCGCCGCAGGGCCTCTATCTGACGGGGGTGGGCTACCCCTCGGACCCCTTCCGGGACGGCCCGACAGGCAGATAGCTGCGGCCGCGCCGACGGCGGCGGGGGCGTTCGTCGCGGCGCGAGATCACGATCTTCAGCGTGTGCCACAGGATCCACAGGTCCAGCCGCAGCGTCCGGTGCCGCTGATAGATCAGGTCGATCTTCAGCTTCGCGGGCAGACAGCGGCGGTAATAGGCGGCCTCGGTCGCCTCGGCCGATTTGCAGCGGGCCAGGATGCGGTCCTCGTGGCGGTGATAGATCAGCGTGGCAAGCCCGGTGACGCCGGGCCGCGAATGCAGCACCTGGCCATAGACGGCGGGAAAGCGTTCGACATATTCGCGCAGCGGCGGGCGGGGCCCGACAAAGCTCATGTCGCCGCGCAGGATGTTGAACAGCTGCGGCAGCTCGTCGATGCGCGAGCGGCGCAGGAAGCGCCCGACCGGGGTGATGCGCCAGGCCTTGTGCGCGCCGGTGGCGCCGAAATCGTCCTCCTCGCACAGCATGGTGCGGAACTTCCACTGGGTGAAGGGCTGGTTCGGCGCGCGCATCCGATGCGCGGCATAGAAGATGGGACGCCCCTGCAGGATCAGCAGGATCAGGGCCACCGACAGCATCACGACGGAGAGCGGCACCAACAGCGCCAGCGCCAGCGCGATGTCGAAGACGCGCTTGCTGGTCGGCATCGGGTTGACGCCGGGCGCGGTCGCTTCGCCCATGAACCAGGCCATCTTGGGCGCGGTCAACCGGGCCGCGTCTGTCTTGTCCCAGTCATGGTGGATCGTCACGATGCCGTCCGCTGTCAGATGATGGCCGCAGGCCCAGGAATGTCTTGGTCGGAAGTCCCTGACGGCGCTAGCACATCGGCGCCCGATAGGGAACACTTCGCCTGCAGATCAGGCAATCACTTGCGCGACAGCGGCACATCGGCCACTCTGCCCGACGCAGCGAATGACATCACGGGCCTTGGATGCGCAAGTTTCTGGTTCTTCTGGACGACAGCAAGGAATGCCTGAACGCGATGCGCTTTGCCGCGATGCGGGCGGCGAAGTCGCAGGGCGCGTCGGTCGTCATCCTGTCGGTCATCACCGCCGAGGAGATCCAGCACGGCTTCGGCGTGGCCGAGGTGATGCGCGCCGAGGCGCGCGAACGGATCGAGGCGCATTTCGAGGTCTTCGCCAAATGGATGCGGACCCGGCCCGGGGTGGAACCCGAACTGGTCATCCGCGAAGGCGACACCGCCGAGGAGCTGCTGGCCCAGATCACCGAGGATGGCGAGGTGGGCGTCGTCGTCATCGGCCTGTCCACCGACAAGAGCAGCACGAACCCCGTCCTGACGAAGTTGCTGCGCGACCCCACCGCCCTGCCCTGCGCGATCACCCTGGTTCCGGGCGACCTGTCCAAGGACCGGCTGGAGGCGATCACCTGAGGGGCTGCACCGCTTGACCCGTGCCGCCCGGATCGCCATATCAGGCATCAAAGGAGCGCCCCCATGTTCATCCAGACCGAGACGACCCCGAACCCCGCCACGCTGAAATTCCTGCCCGGTGACACGGTTCTGGGCAGCGGAACGGCCGATTTCCCGTCGCCCGATACCGGCGCCTCGTCGCCGCTGGCGCGGCGGATCTTCGCGGTCGAGGGCGTGACGGGCGTGTTCCTGGGCCGCGATTTCGTGACCGTGACCAAGGCCGATGACGTGCCATGGGACCATCTGAAGCCCTCGGTCCTGGGCGCGATCATGGAGCATTACCAGTCCGGTGCCCCCGCGATCGAGGGGGCCGCGCCCGAAAGTGCGGGCCATGCCGCCCATGACGGCCCCGATGCCGAGATCGTCGGCCAGATCAAGGAGCTGCTGGACACCCGCGTGCGCCCCGCGGTGGCCCAGGATGGCGGCGACATCACCTTTCACGGCTTCGACCGGGGCGTGGTCTATCTGCACATGCAGGGGGCCTGCGCGGGTTGCCCGTCATCGACCCTGACGCTGAAGATGGGGATCGAGAACCTGCTGCGCCACTATATCCCCGAAGTGGTCGAGGTCCGGCCCGTTGCCTGACCGGATCACCTTGGGTTTCGACACATCGGCCGCGCATTGCGCGGCCGCTTTGCTGCGCGGTGACGTCTTGATCGCCCACAGGCAGGAGGAGATGGCCAAGGGTCAGGCCGAGCGCCTGATGCCCCTGCTGGAGGAGATGCTGGCCGAGGCGGGGCTGGCCTGGGCGGATCTGGACGTGATCGGCGTGGGCACGGGGCCGGGCAATTTCACCGGCATCCGCTTGGGCGTGGCGGCCGCGCGGGGGCTGGCCTTGGCGCTGGAGCGCCCGGCGATCGGCGTGCCCGCGACCGAGGCCCTGGCCTGGGGTCTGGCCCGGCCCTGCCGCATCGTGATCCCCGGCCGCGGCGGCCAGGTGATCTGGCAGGACCTGATGCCGGAGGAGCCCGAGGGGGGCAGCCGTCCGCAGCAAGCTGCGGACGGCGCGCTGCCGCCCGGCCCCGCGCCGGCTGCGCCGGCAGTCGGGATCGCCGACGGCGTCGCGCGCCTGGCCCGCACCCGGGCCGCCATCGGCCCCGCGCCGCGCCCGGCGCCCCTTTATCTACGCCCGGCGGATGCGGCCCCCGCCCGCGACGCGCCCCCCGTCATCCTGGACACATGAGCCCCGAGGCCTTGGCCGCGCTGCATGCGCGCTGCTTCACCCTGCCGCCGCCTTGGCCCGCCACGGCCTTTGCCGCGATGCTGGACATGCCGGGGGTGTTCCTGCTGACCGAGGGCCGCGACGCCTTCCTGCTGGGCCGGGCGCTGGCGGGCGAGGCCGAGCTGTTGACCCTGGCCGTCGCGCCCGAGGCGCGCAGGGGCGGCGTGGGGCGGCGGCTGACTGCCGCATTCGCGGGCAGGGCGGCGCGGATGGGCGCGGATCAGGCCTTTCTGGAGGTCGCCTGCGACAACCTTGCGGCACGCGCGCTCTATTCCGCGCAGGGCTGGCTGGAAGCCGGCCGCAGACGCCGCTATTACGGGCCCGCGACGGATGCGATCGTCATGCGTCTGACGCTGCGTGTCATCCAAGAAGGCGGTTGACCGGCCCCCGGCGATGCGCCCTAATCGGGCGATCAGGCGGGCCCGTTGAATCGCCCGCGAAAACAGGATGAGGTTCCTACATGTCCCTGATGAAATCGCTGCTTGCGGGCTCGGCCATGGCCGTGCTGTCCACCGGTGCGGCGCTGGCCGATCCGGCGCTGATCTATGACCTGGGCGGCAAGTTCGACAAGTCGTTCAACGAGGCGGGCTTCATGGGCGCGCAGCGGTGGGTCGAGGAGACCGGCGGGTCCTATCGCGAGCTGGAGATGCAGTCCGAGGCGCAGCGCGAGCAGGCGCTCCGCCGTCTGGCCGAAAGCGGGTCGAACCCGATCGTGATGGTGGGCTTTGCCTTTGGCGACGTGCTGACCCAGGTGGCGGGCGATTACCCCGACACGCGCTTTGCGATCATCGACATGGTCGTCGAGGCGCCGAACGTCCAGTCGATCGTCTTCACCGAACAGGAGGGCAGCTACCTGGCCGGCGTCATGGCCGGCATGGCGTCCGAGACCGGCACGGTCGGCTTCATCGGCGGCATGGACATCCCGCTGATCCACAAGTTCCATTGCGGCTTTGCCCAGGGGTTCAAGTCGGTCCAGCCCGAGGGGCGCGTGCTGATGAACTTCACCGGCACCACCCCCGCCGCCTGGAACGACCCGGTGCGCGGCAGCGAACTGGCCCGCGCGCAGAAATCCCAAGGCGCCGACGTGATCTATGCGGCAGCCGGCGGCACCGGCATCGGCGTGCTGCAGGCGGCGGCGGATGAGGGCATCCTGTCGATCGGCGTGGACAGCAACCAGAACGCGCTGCATCCGGGCCAGGTGCTGACCTCGATGGTCAAGCGCGTGGACAACGCCGTCTTCGACGCCTTCACCGCCGGCACGGATCTGGAGCCGGGCATCCGGGTCATGGACCTGGCCGCCGAGGGCGTGGACGTCGCCGTGGACGAGAACAACGCCGATCTGGTCACCGCCGAGATGCAGGCCGCCGTGGATGAGGCGCGCGCCGCCATCACCTCGGGCGAGGTCGAGGTGCATGACTACATGACCGACAACACCTGCCCGGCCGCCTGATGAACGCCCCGAGCGACATGAAAGGGGGGCGGCCGGACGCGGCCGCCCCCGCTGCCATCGAGCTGCGCGGCATCTCGAAGGCATTCGGGCCGGTCCAGGCGAACCGCAACATCAACCTCACGGTTCCGCGCGGCACGATCCACGGGATCATCGGCGAGAACGGCGCCGGGAAATCGACGCTGATGTCGATCCTCTACGGCTTCTACAAGCCGGACGAGGGCCAGATCCTGGTGGGCGGCCAGCCGATCACCATCGCCGACAGCCAGACCGCGATCCGCGCGGGCATCGGCATGGTCTTCCAGCATTTCAAGCTGGTGCAGAATTTCACCGTCCTGGAGAACATCATCCTGGGCGTCGAGGACGGGCCGATGCTGCGCCCGTCGCTGTCCAAGGCGCGCGGGGTGCTGAAACGTCTGGCCGCCGAATACCAGCTGAACGTGGATCCCGACGAGGTGGTGGAAAACCTTTCCGTCGGGCACCAGCAGCGGGTCGAGATCCTGAAGGCGCTGTATCGCCAGGCCGATCTGCTGATCCTGGACGAACCCACCGGCGTGCTGACCCCGGCCGAGGCGGACCACCTGTTCCGCATCCTGGAAGGGCTGCGCGACGAGGGCAAGACGATCATCCTGATCACCCACAAGCTGCGCGAGATCATGGAGATCACCGACAATGTGTCGGTCATGCGCCGCGGCGAAATGGTGGCGTCAGTCCGCACCGCTCAGACCAGCCCCGAGGAGCTGGCCGAGCTGATGGTCGGGCGCAAGGTCCTGCTGAACGTCGAAAAGACCCCCGCCCGGCCCGATGCGCCGGTCCTGGAGGTGCGCGACCTGACCATGATCGACGATGACGGGGTCGAGCGTCTGCGCGGCATCAGCCTGGACATCCGCGCGGGCGAGATCCTGGGGATCGCCGGGGTGAGCGGCAACGGCCAGACCCAGCTGCTGGAGATCCTGGGCGGATACCCGGAAAAGGGCGCCAAGGTCACCGGCGATGTGCGCATGAACGGCGCGCCCCTGCCCCTGTCCGGGCGCGGCTGCGATGCGGGCCAGCGCCGCCGCGACGGCATCGGCCACATCCCCGAGGATCGTCAGGTCGAAGGCCTGATCATGGATTTCACCGCATGGGAGAACGTGGCCTTCGGCTGGCAGGACGCGCCCGAATTCAACCGCGGCGCGCTGATGGACAATGACGCCATCCGCCGCGACGCCCAGGCCAAGATGGAGCGTTTCGATGTGCGGCCCCGCGACTGCTGGCTGGCGGCGCGCAACTTCTCGGGCGGGAACCAGCAGAAGCTCGTTGTCGCGCGCGAGATCGAGCGCAATCCCGACCTGCTGCTGATCGGCCAGCCGACGCGCGGCGTCGATATCGGCGCGATCGAATTCATCCACAAGCAGATCGTGGCGCTGCGCGACGCGGGCAAGGCCGTGCTGCTGGTCAGCGTCGAGCTGGACGAGATCCTGGCCCTGTCGGACCGCGTGGCCGTGATGTTCGACGGCCGGATCATGGGCGAACGCCTGCCCGACCAGACCACGACCGGGGAGCTGGGCCTGCTGATGGCCGGGATCACCGATACGGAAAACACCCCCGACAGCGCCGGCATCCCGCCGGGGCAGGCGCATGTCGACGAATTGCCGGAAGGGTCCGCCTGATGGACAAGATGCCGAAATGGGCCGATGTCATCCTGACGCCGCTGATCTCGCTGATCCTGGCGATGGGGATATCCGCGCTGGTCATCCTGGCCATCGGGGAAAGCCCCTGGATGGCGCTGAAGACCATGGTCGAGGGGGCGCTCGGATCCTCCTATGGCTGGGGATTCACGCTGTATTACGCGACGAACTTCATCTTTACCGGGCTGGCCGTGGCGGTCGCCTATCACGCCAGCCTCTTCAATATCGGGGGCGAGGGGCAGGCCGCGATGGGGGGCCTGGGGGTGGCGCTGGTGCTGCTCTATCTGCCGCTGCCGCATTGGGGGCTGGCGCTGCCCGCCGCGATGATCGGGGCGGCGCTCTTCGGGGCGGCCTGGGCCTTCATCCCGGCGCTGCTGCAGGCCAAGCGGGGCAGCCATATCGTCATCACCACGATCATGTTCAACTTCATCGCCGCGGCGGTGCTGAACTATGTGCTGGTGAACCTGCTGCGCCCGACGGGCAGCATGGACCCCGCCACCGCCCGCTTTCCGGCCGAGACGAACCTGCCCGCCCTGACCGACATCGCCGCAGGCTTCGGCATGGTCTGGGGCCGCAACACGCCCGCCAACGTGACCTTCCTGGTGGCGCTGGCGGCCTGTTTCCTGGTCTGGGTGCTGATCTGGCGCACGCGGCTCGGCTATCAGATCCGCGCGCTCGGCAAATCCGAACCCGGCGCGATCTATGCGGGCATCAACCCGGTGCGCATCACGATCATCGCCATGATGATCTCGGGTGGGCTGGCCGGCATGATGGCCATCAACAATGTCATGGGCGAGGCCGGGCGCCTGGTCCTGAACGCGGTCGAGGGCGCGGGCTTCATCGGCATCGCCGTCGCGCTGATGGGCCGCAACCATCCCTTTGGCATCCTGCTGGCGGCGCTCTTGTTCGGGTTCCTCTATCAGGGCGGGGGTGAGCTGGCGCTCTGGACCTCGATCCCGCGCGAGCTGATTGTGGTGATCCAGGCCTTGGTGATCCTGTTCACCGGCGCGCTGGACAACATGGTCCGCATGCCGCTAGAGCGCGCCTTCCTGGCCATGCGCCGCAACCGGGGGGCGGCGAAATGAACATCCGCGAATCGCTGATCGCCTTTATCGTGCTGGGCATCTGCCTGATCTGGGCCTTTGCCGACGGCCCCGCCGCCCAGCAGGGCATCGGCAGCGCGCTGCGCCTGATGACGCCCCTGTTGCTGGCCTGTCTGGCGGGGCTTTATTCCGAACGCGCCGGGGTCTTCGACATCGGGCTGGAGGGCAAGATGCTGATGGCGGCCTTCACCGCCGCATCGGTCGCCTATATCACCGGCAGCGCCTGGCTGGGCCTGGCCGCCGGGATCGGCGGGTCGCTGGCCCTGTCGCTGATCCACGGGCTGGCATCCATCACCTTCATGGGCAACCAGCTGATCTCGGGCGTGGCGATCAACTTCCTGGCCTCGGGACTGACGGTGCTGATCGGGCAGAACGCCTTCGGCCTGGGCGGGCGGACGCCGTCGCTGACGGGTGCGGGGCGGTTCCAGCCCATCACCCTGCCCTTCGCGGCCGAGCTGCGCGAGGTGCCGGTGCTGGGCCCGATCTATTCGGGGCTGATCTCCGGCCAGACGATCCTGGTCTATGTGGCCTTCGCCATGGTGCCGATCACCTGGTGGGTGTTGTTCCGCACCCGGTTCGGGTTGCGCCTGCGGGCGGTGGGGGAAAACCCCGCATCGGTGGATACGGCGGGCGTGTCGGTCACCCGGCTGCGTTACACGGCCGTGGCGATCTGCGGGATCCTCTGCGGCATCGCCGGGGCCTATCTGGCGACCGGCCTGTCCGCAGGCTTCGTCAAGGAGATGACCGCCGGGCGCGGCTTCATCGCGCTGGCGGCGCTGATCTTCGCCAAGTGGCGGCCGTGGCAGGCGCTGTTCGCGACCTTCCTCTTCGGGCTGCTGGAATCCATCGCGAACCTCTATCCGAACCTGGATCTGGGGATCATCACGGTGCCGTCCATGTTCATGAACGCCCTGCCCTATATCCTGACCGTCATCATCCTGGCGGGCTTCGTGGGCCGCGCCATCCCCCCCCGTGCCGGAGGACAGCCCTATGTCAAGGAGCGCTGAGACCGCCGCCGCCATCCGCGCCCGCGCGGGCGACGCGGCCCCCGATTATGCGCTGGTCCTGGGGTCGGGGCTGGCATCGCTGGCCGACGGGGTGGATGGTGTGTCCATTCCCTATGCCGACCTGCCGGGCTTTCCCCATGCGGGCGTGTCGGGCCATTCCCCGCGCCTGGTCATCGGCCAGCTGGAGGGGCGGCGCATCGCGGTGCTGGGCGGGCGGGCGCATTACTACGAATCGGGTCGCGCCGATGTCATGCGCCCCGTGCTGGAGGTTCTGGCCGAGCTGGGCTGCCAGCGCCTGATCCTGACCAATGCGGCCGGATCGCTGCGCCCCGACATCCCGCCCGGCGGGCTGATGATGCTGAACGACCACATCGCCTTTGCCGGGACCAACCCGTTGATTGGCGAGGCCAGCGAGGCGCGCTTCGTGCCCATGACCGATGCCCATGACGCCCCCATGCGCGAGGGCCTGGCCCGCGCCGCCGAGGCCGAGGGCATTCCCCTGCCCCAAGGCGTCTATTGCTGGTTCTCGGGTCCCAGCTTCGAGACCCCGGCCGAGATCCGCGCCGCCCGCATCCTGGGCGCGGATGCGGTCGGCATGTCCACGGTCCCCGAGATCATCCTGGCGCGGTTTCTGGGCCTCAGGGCGGCGGCGGTGTCGGTCATCACCAATATGGGGGCCGGGCTGTCGGACGAATCGATCAGCCATGACCATACCAAGGCCATGGCGCCCCAAGGCGCGGCCAACCTGGAACGCATCCTGCGCCGGTTCCTGCGCGAGGGCTGATCAGCCCATCGCCGCCAACGCGGCCTCGACCCGCCGGGTGGCGGCGTCCAGGTCGCGCAGATCCTCCAGCGCGACCACACGGCCCCGCCCGTCATCATGGCGCGCCCGGTGCTTGTCATAGCGCGGATCGTAGTGATCGCGCAGCAGCCCCTCGGACAGGTCCTGCCAGTCGCGCCGATCCAGCGCCGCGCGCCAGGCGGCGACGCGATCCCCCGGATGCAGCGGCGCGATCTGGTCCAGGATCGCCGCCACCCGGCCCGGATCGCCCACCATGTCGCCATAGCTGGCCGCGGTGAAGGCCGCCCGCGCGCCCACCGGCACCTGCAGCCGCAGGCGCGGCGCCGCGCAGATCGCCTGCCAGATCGCCTTGGGCAGGGTGATGCGGCCGATGCGGCTGCTTTCGGCCTCGACCAGCACGGGGCGGACGGGGTCCAGCGATGCCAGGGCGGTGGCCAAAGTCGTCTCGAACATCTTCTGGTTGGGCTGCAATCCGTCGGGATGGGCGCCGAACAGGCTGCCGCGATGGCGGGCCAGGCCCTCCAGGTCGATGACCTGATGACCTCGCAGCGCCAGGCGCTGCAGGATGGCGGTCTTGGCGCTGCCGGTATTGCCGTCCAGCACGATCACCGGGGCGGGCACCGGCCCGTTCTGGACCCGGTCCACGACCAGCCCGCGCCAGGATTTATAGCCCCCCTGGATCCGCCCGACGCGCCAGCCGATCTGTTCCAGGATGGTGGCGAAGCTGCCCGACCGCTGGCCGCCGCGCCAGCAATAGACCAAGGGCCGCCACGCCCCGTCCCGGTCCGCCAGCGGCCCCGCGATATGGCGCGCCGCATTGGCCGCGACCAGCGCGCCCCCCAGCTTGCGCGCGTCGAAGGGCGAGACCTGCTTGTAGATCGTGCCGACCCGCGCCCGTTCCGCGTCATCCAGCACCGGCAGGTTGATCGCGCCGGGCAGGTGATCCTCGGCATATTCCGACGGCGACCGGACATCGATGATCTGGTCGAACCCCGCCAGGGCGGGGTCCGCGACCGATGACAGGACCAGCACCGTGATCAGAAGACGTAGACGGGCGTGCCGATCGGCACCTGGTCGAACAGGCTGATCACGGCCTCGTTGCGCATGCGCAGACAGCCGTTGGACACCGCCCGCCCGATCGATCCGGGATCGGTCGTGCCATGGATGCGGATCGCCGTGTCCTGGCCCCGTTCGTTATAGAGATAGAGCGCCCGCGCCCCCAGGGGGTTCTGCGGACCGCCCGGCATGCCGTCGGCATATTTCTGATAGGCGTCCGGGTTGCGCGCGATCATGTCGTTCGTGGGCCGCCAGCTGGGCCATTCGACCTTGCGCCCGACGGTGGCCTTGCCCTTCCAGACCAGCTCGGCCGTGCCCACGGCCACGCCGTAGCGCGTCGCCCGGCCCGGCGCGGTCACGTGATACAGAAAGAAGTCCTTGCTGACGACCACGATGCTGCCCACCTCGAAATCCTCGCGGATCGCGACCTGGGTGGGGGCATAGGGGTCGGCGCCCGCCTGCGCCATGGCCAGCGACGGCGCGGCGGCCAGCAGAGCGGCCAGAGAGATCACCTGACGACGGTTCATGGCACTGTCCTTGTCCTTGGTCTTGTCCCGGACATAGCGCGAATCCGGGCCTTGCCGCAACTCACGTCACGGTTTGTGGCCGCGCCGGGCTTGACCGCGCGGCATGGCGGCCACATCTTCGGGGCCATGGACCAGCCCCGCCCCTGCTGCCGCGCCCGCGTGGAGACGACCCGACCCGCGCATCGCTGCCGCGGCCGGGGCGACCGCGCCTGCCGCTGCCATGTGGATGCGCGCCCGGCCCTGTCCCGCCCGCCCGCGCCGCCGCGCATCCTGACGCTGCCGCGCAGGGACCGGCCCGCCGTGGTCCCCCTAACGCCGCAGGCGCCCCCGTTCCGCCCATCGCCCTGAATGACACTGCGATCGACGGCGGATACGGATATGACAACGACCCATCACCTTGACCTGCCCGTTCCGGGCATCAATTGCGCCGGCTGTGCCGGGCGCGTCACCCGCGCGCTGACCCCGCTGCCGGGCATCGAGGGCGTGGCGGTGAACCCCGCGACCCGGCGTGCCTCGATGCGGCTGCGGGGCGGATCGCTGGATGATGTCCGCCGGGCGCTGGACGATGCGGGCTATCCACCCGATCTGTCCGAGACGCGGCTGGCGCTGTCCGGCCTCAGCTGCGCGGCCTGCGCGGGGCGGGTGCGCCGCGCCCTGACCGACCATCCACTGGTCGCCGAGGCCGAGGTGAACCTGGCCAGCCATCAGGCCCGCATCACCCATGCGCCGGGTCTGGCGCCCACGGATCTGGCGCGGATCTGCGACGATCTGGGCTATCCGGCGCGGGTGGCGGGGGGCGACGCGCCCGCCGCCGATCCCGACCGGGACGAGGCCCGCACCCTGCGCCGCGCGGCCATCACCGCGGCGCTGCTGACCCTGCCGGTCTTTGCGATCGAGATGGGCGGCCATGCCGTCCCGGCCCTTCACCACTGGCTGCACGGGCTGATGCCGATGCGGGCGATCTGGGCCGTGCAGATGGTCCTGACGCTGGCGGTGCTGGCGGGACCGGGGCGGCGGTTCTTCCGCACCGGGCTGGCCGCCCTGCGCCGCGGCGCGCCCGAAATGAACAGCCTGGTCGCCTTGGGCGCGGGCGCGGCTTTCGTCTTTTCGGCGGTGGTGACCATCGCGCCGGGGTTGGTGCCCCCCGCCTCGCGCCATGTCTGGTTCGAGGCCGCGGCCGTCATCGTCACCCTGATCCTGACCGGCCGCTGGCTGGAGGCGCGGGCCCGCGGCCAGGCGGGCGCGGCGATCCGGGCCTTGGTCGCGCTGGCCCCCGATCACGCGACCCGGCTGCGCGACGGGCGGCCCGAACGCGTGGCCGTGGCCGATCTGCGGCCCGGCGACGATCTGCTGCTGCAACCGGGCGACCGGGTCGCGCTGGACGGGATCGTGACCGAGGGACAGGGCCATCTGGACGAATCCATGCTGACGGGCGAGCCGCTGCCCGTCGCGAAATCACCCGGCGACCGGGTGACGGGGGGCACGGTCAACGGGATGACGGCCCTGTCCTATCGCGTGACGGCGGTGGGCCGGGACACGGTGCTGGCGCGGATCGTGGCGATGGTTGACCGCGCCCAGGCCGCCCGCCTGCCGGTCCAGGACCTGGTGGACCGCATCACCCGCGTCTTCGTGCCGGTGGTGATCGGGCTGGCGGCGGTGACCTTCCTGGCCTGGCTGGCCTTCGGTCCGGGGCTGGCCCATGCGGTGGTGGCGGCGGTCTCGGTCCTGATCATCGCCTGCCCCTGCGCGATGGGGCTGGCGGTGCCGGTCTCGATCATGGTGGGCAGCGGGCGCGGCGCGCAGCTGGGCCTGCTGTTCCGCCGGGGCGAGGCGCTGCAGCGCCTGGCCCGCGCCCGCGTCGTGGCCTTCGACAAGACCGGCACCCTGACGGTCGGCCGCCCGCGGGTGACGGCGGTCCATCTGGCCGGCACGACGCGCGAGGCGGCCCTGCGCCTGGCCGCCGCCGCCGAGGCGCGGTCCGAACACCCCCTGGCCGCCGCCATCCTGGCCGAGGCGGAGGGCCTGCCCCTGCCCGAGGCGCAGGACGTCACCGCCCGCCCCGGCCGCGGCCTGACCGCCCGGGTCGAGGGGCGGTCCGTCACCATCGGCAACCTGGAGGCGCTGGCCGATGCCGGCATCGCCCCCGACCCGGACCTGATCGCCCGTGCCCGTGCCGATGCCGATCAAGGCGCCACCGCCGTGCATCTGGCCGTGGACGGGCGCCATTGCGCCAGCCTGTCGCTGGCCGATCCCGAACGCCCCGAGGCGGCCGGGGCGGTCGCCCGGCTGCGCGCCATGGGCTTGGGCGTCGCGATGCTGTCGGGCGATCAGCCCGCCACCGCCCGCGCCGTGGGCGACCGCTTGGGGATCGCGGATATCCAGGCCGGCCTGACCCCCGCCGACAAGCTGGACCGGCTGCGCGCCTTGGGGCCGGACAGCGTCTTCGTGGGCGACGGGATCAACGACGCCCCCGCCCTGGCCGCGGCCGGGACGGGCATCGCCATCGGCACGGGCACGGATGTGGCGATAGAATCGGCTGATGCGGTGCTGATCTCGGGCGATCCGGCAGGCGTGGCGCGGGCGGTGGCCCTGTCGCGGGCGGTCATGCGCACCATCCGGCAGAACCTGTTCTGGGCCTTCGCCTATAACATTGCCTTGATCCCGGTTGCCATGGGGGCGCTGGTGCCCTTTGGTGGTCCGCAACTGTCACCGATGCTGGGCGCGGGGGCGATGGCGCTATCATCGGTCTTCGTCGTCGGCAACGCCCTGCGACTGAGGACCGCCGCATGACCCTGACCCGCCGCCACCTGCTGGCCCTGAGCGCCGCGACGGCGCTGATGTCCCGTCCCGCGCTGGCCCAGAGCGGGGCCCAGTCCGGGGCCCAGACCGGGCCGCGTGTGCTGTGCTTCGGCGACAGCCTGACCGCCGGATACGGCCTGCGCCGGGGCGAGGGGCTGGTCCCCCGCCTTTCGGACTGGCTGCAGGCGGCGGGCCGTCCGGCGCAGCTGATCGACGCGGGCCTGTCGGGCGACACGACCTATGGCGGGCGGGTGCGGATGCCCGTCTCGCTGCGCCGCCACCAGCCCGATGCCGTCATCGTCGAGCTGGGCGGCAATGACATGCTGCGCCGCTGGCAGCCCGCCCAGGCCGAGGAGAACCTGGATGCGATCCTGACCTCGGCCGGTCAGGGCGGGCGGCCGCTGCTGCTGGTGGGGATCCATGCGCCCGCGGGCGATGCCGATTGGCGCCGGGCCTGGGCGGGGATCTGGCCGCGTCTGGCGGAACGGCACGGAGCGCTGCTGCTGCAGGACCTCTATGCCCCCTTGGCGCGCATCCCGGCGGCCGAGCGCGCGCCCTATCTGCTGCGCGACGGGGTCCACCCCTCGGCCCAGGGGGTGCGGGTGCTGGTCGATCACCTGGGCCCCGTGGCCGCCGAACTGGTCGCCCGCGCCGCCTGACCGGGGCGCGGGCCGCCATGGGGCGTCAATGCGCCTCGTGGCCGTCCTCGTCATGGGCGTGGTCGTGGTCATGCCCGTGGCCGTGGTCATGCCCGTGGTCGTGGTCATGCGCATGGCCGCCATGGGTGGCGGTGCGGTCATTGTCCAGCGCGGCCTCGACCGTCTCGGTGCCGCAATCGCCGAAATCCAGCTCCAGCGTGACGACGTCGCCCGGCGACAGGGGCTGGACAAGCCCCATCAGCATGACGTGATCGCCGCCGCGATCCAGCAGATGCGTCTCGCCCGCGGGGACGGTGATGCCGTCCTCCAGCTCGACCATGCGCATCACGCCGTCCTCCATGGCATGGGTGTGCAGCTCGACCCGCTCGGCGGCGTCGGAACGGGCGGCGGTCAGGGTGCAGTCGACCTCGCGGTGATTCTCCAGCCGCATGAACACCGCGCCCACCTGGGGATTGGTGCTGCGGGCATAGGCGTCCTCGGCATGCATGCCGTCATGGGCCATGGCAGAGAGGGGCAGAAGCGCCGCGACGGCGGCAAGGGTGATGGTCTTCATCGGATGGTCCTTTCGGATGGGTCTGGATGGGGTGCAGGGGTCGGGACCGCCAAAGGCGGCCCCCGCGCCCGCGCCCGCATCAAGGCCCGGCCCCGGCCCGCGACCGCGCCGGGCCGGCCCAGCCCCCGCGACCGGGTCATGCGGACCGGCAGTGCCACCGCGCCGCCGCCGATGGCGGCCAGCATCGACAGGGCCATGTCGGGGCAGATATGCACGCCCCCGTCCTCGGAACCCGGCCGGGTGGTCACCACCACCCCATGCCCCGTGCAGATCACCACCTGGTCGCCCTGCATCACCAGGCCGCGCGCGGCGCCCAGCCCGATGCTGGTCAACAGCACCGCCAGAATGACGATCAGGGGCACGGGGCGCATCATGGCGCGACCCTAGCGCAGCGGGGCCCGAAGGTCAGGCGACAATCGGACGCAGCACGCGCCCAAGTGGCGGACATGCAAAAGCCCCGCCGGAACGGCAGGGCCATGCAGGACGGTCGCGTCATGCGCCGATCAGGCCTGGGCGGTGTCGGCCTTGGCCAGATCGCGCTTGATCTTCAGCGCGCGGTCCGACAGTTCGGTATCCTTGGCCTTGGCCAGGAAGGCGTCCAGCCCGCCCCGGTGATCGACCGAGCGCAGCGCCGCGGCCGAGATGCGCAGCGAATAGCCGCGGCCCAGCTTGTCGGACAGCAGGGTGACTTCGTTCAGGTTCGGCAGGAACCGACGACGGGTCTTGTTGTTGGCATGGCTGACGTTGTTACCGCTCATCGGGCCTTTGCCGGTCAGTTCGCAGACGCGCGACATGGTTGTGTTCCTTCGTCTCAGCTGTACGGGCGTTCCCGGCGGTGGGTCCGTCCCAATGTGAAAGGGCGCCGCGAGGCAGCGCCCGGAATTCCGTTCGCGGGTGGTTACAGCGGTGCGGGGGCCGCGTCAACCCTTTCCGGCATAGGCACGCTCCAGCGCGATCAATCTTTCCTTGCGCTGCAGGCCCCCGGCATAGCCCGTCATCGTGCCGTCCGCGCCGATCACCCGGTGGCAGGGCACGACCAGCGCCAGCCGGTTCGCGCCATTGGCCGCCGCCACCGCCCGGACCGCGGTGGGCCGCCCGATCGCCGCCGCGATCTGGCCATAGCTGCGCGTCTGCCCGGCCGGGATGGCGCGCAGCGCCTGCCAGACGGCGGTCTGGAAATCCGTCCCCCGCAGGCGCAGCGGCACGTGCAGCCGCCCGCAGCGCCCGGCAAAGTAATCCTGCAGCCGCGCCTCGACCAGGTCGGTCACCGCGCTGCGGCCCAGGCCGATGCGCCCCCCTTCCTGCGCCGAGATCCAGGCCAGCCCCCGCGCCAGCGCCTTGCGCCCGGTGAATTCCAGCAGATGCAGCGCCCGGTCGTCGGCGATGGCGATCATGCCGCCCAAGGGCGTGTCCAGCCAATCCGCCCGCAGATCCGCCTGCCCCGCCATATGCAGCGGCGCATGCCCGAAAAGCCGCCGGAAGGCCGCGCGAAATCCCGATGCCGAATCGAATCCGGCCTCCAGCTGGGCGTCGATCATCCTGTCCCCCTTGGTGATCGCGGTGCCGCCCCGGCGCAGACGCCGGTCGCGGGCCATCCGCAGAAAGCTGCGGCCCAGATGGGCGCGAAACAGCCGCCGCACGGTCGACGGGTCATGGCCCGCGCGCGCCAGGCGCTCCTCGGACCAGTCCAGGTCGCCCGCATCCAGCGCGGCCAGCAGGCCGGCCACCAGCGCGGGCGGCTGCCCCTCCGGGCGGCAGCGCAGGCAGGGGCGGAACCCGGCCGCCCGCGCCCCCGTCGCATCCGCGAACCAGCGGCAATGGGCGGCCAAGGGCTTGCGCGCCGGACAGGTCAGCCGACAGAAGATCCCGGTCGAGGTCACCCCCACCAGCGCCACCCCGTCAAAGGACGCGTCCCGCGCCAGCAGCGCGGCATAGAGCCTGTCGTGATCGGTCAGGTCGCGCATCATCGCCTCCGTTTCCGGCAGGCTAGCCGATTCGCCGGGGCCGGGGGAACGCGGATCGGGCAGTTAATCCGCCCCCGCCCGATCCAGCCAGTCCAGCACCGAGGCCGCCGCGGCGACCGGCGCGCGCCGTCCCTGCGCCACGTCGCGGCCCATCGCATCGATCCGGGCGCGGGCGGCGGGGGCGTCCAGCCGCGCCAGCAGCCCCGCGCGCAGCTCTGCCATGAACCAGTCGCGCGCCTGTTCGGCCCGGATGCGGGCGAAATGGCCGTGATCGCGCCGCCAATCGGCCAGGGCGCGCATCTGGTCCCAGGCATCGCCCAGCCCGTCCCCGGTCGTGGCCGACACGGCCAGCGCCTTGGGAAATCCGTCGGGGTCCTGGATCCGCCGCCGCAGCAGCCGCAGCGCGCCCGCGTAATCGGCCACCGTGCGCCGGGCGGGCGACAGCAGCTCGCCATCGGCCTTGTTGACCAGGATCAGATCGGCCATCTCCATGATGCCGCGCTTGACGCCCTGCAATTCGTCGCCCCCCGCCGGGGCCAGCAGCAGCACGAACAGATCCGACATCTGCGCGACCAAGGTTTCGGACTGGCCCACGCCGACGGTCTCGATCAGGACGACGTCATGGCCCGCGGCCTCGCACAGGCGCACGGCCTCGCGCGTGCGGCGGGCGACGCCGCCCAGCTGGGCGCTGGAGGGGCTGGGCCGGATGAAGGCGCGCGGGTCGCGCGACAGCAGCTCCATCCGGGTCTTGTCCCCCAGGATCGAGCCGCCCGACCGGGTCGATGACGGATCCACCGCCAGCACCGCCACCCGCATCCCCTGCCCCGTCAGCATCCGCCCGAAGGATTCGATGAAGGTGGATTTGCCCACCCCCGGCGTCCCCGACAGCCCGATCCGCAGCGCCTGCCGGTCCGGCAGCCCGTCCAGCAGCCGCTGCGCCCGGTCGCGGTGATCGGCGCGGGTGGATTCGACCAGGGTGATGGCCCGCGACAGGGCGCGGCGATCGCCTTGGATCAGCGGCTCGGTCAGATCGTCCATGCGGTATGCGCGCCCCCGTTTCCCCGTCGCGGGCAGAGTGGCCCAAGCGCGCCCCGGCGGCAAGACGCCTGCGTCGCGCCTTGCCAGCCGCCCCCCGCCACCCTAATTTCAGCAGGTCGCAACCCGAGGATCCGCGCGATGACCTGCCTGACCCGGCGCGGCCTTCTGGCCCTGCTGCCCGCCGCACTCTGCATCGCACCCGTCGGCATGGCCGCGGCCGGGCCCCGCCGGGGTCCGTTCCGCCTGTTGATGGTGACCAGCCGCGGCTGCCATCACTGCCGGGCCTGGCGCGACCAGATCGGCCCGGGCTTCGCCGCATCCCCCGCCGGGCGCGCGGCCCCCCTGACCGAGGTCGACATCGACGGCCCCTGGCCCGACGGGCTGGCGCTGGACCGCCGCCCGCGCCTGACCCCCAGCTTCCTGCTGCTGGAGGGCGCGACCGAGATCGGCCGCGTCGAGGGCTATGTCGGCGCGCGCCATTTCCACCCCGTCCTGATGCGGATGATGCTGGATGCGGGCCTGCCGGGGGATCTGCTGTCATGACCGCCCATGATCCCCGCCAGCCCGCGGACCCCATCCCCGCGCCCGACATGCTGGAACGCGCAGCCGAGGCCAGCGCCTTCATGAAGGCCTTGGCCCATGAGGGGCGGATGATGATCCTCTGTCATCTGTCATCGGGCGAAAAGACCGTGTCCCAGCTGGAGGAGCTGCTGGGCCAGCGCCAGGCCGCCGTCAGCCAGCAGCTGGCGCGCCTGCGGGCCGAAGGGCTGGTCAGCTGCCGACGCGAGGGCAAGGCGCGGCTCTATTCCGTGGCCGATCCCCGCGCGGCCGAGGTCGTGGCGCTGATGTATCGGCTGTTCTGCGCGTCCTGACGCCCGGGTGCCCTTCGCGGAAATCCGGGCTTTTGTCGCACGGGCCCTTGCGCTAGGCAGTTGCGGAACTCCATTCCCGCGAAGGTGCCGCCATGCATGACATCCGTGCGATCCGTGACAATCCCGATGCCTTCGAGGCCGCCCTGCAGCGGCGCGGCCTGTCCGGTCTGACCGCCCGCATCCTGTCGCTGGACGAGGCGCGGCGCGGCTGCATCAGCCGGGCCGAGACCGGCCAGGCCGCCCAGAACCAGGCCAGCAAGCAGGTCGGCGCCGCCAAGGCGCGCGGCGACGATGCCGAATTCGACCGCCTGCGCGCCGAGGTCGCCGACAGCAAGGCCGAGATTGCCCGGATGCAGGCCGAGGCCGCCGATCTGGACGGCCAGCTGCGCGACATGCTGATGGGCATCCCGAACCTGCCGCTGGACCGCGTCCCCGACGGCGCGGACGAGGATGACAATGTCGAGCTGCGCCGGTGGGGCAGCCCCCGCGCGCTGGATTTCCCCGCGCGCGAGCATTTCGAGATCGCGGGCGTCGTCCCCGGCATGGATTTCGCCACCGGCGCCAAGCTGTCGGGCAGCCGCTTCACCGTCCTGAAAGGCGGCGTCGCGCGCATCCATCGCGCCCTTGCCCAGTTCATGGTCGATCTGCATGTCGACAAACATGGCCTGGAGGAGACCTGGACCCCCGTCCTGGTCCTCGAGGAGATGATGGTCGGCACCGGGCAGCTGCCGAAATTCGGCGAGGACAGCTATCAGACCCGCGAGGGCTGGTGGCTGATCCCCACCGCCGAGGTGACGCTGACCAACACCGTGCATGGCGATCTGGTCGATCATGCCAGCCTGCCGCGGCGCATGGTCGCCCACAGCCAGTGCTTCCGGTCCGAGGCCGGCAGCGCGGGCCGCGACACGACCGGCATGCTGCGCCAGCACCAGTTCGAGAAGGTCGAGATGGTGTCCATCACCGATGCCGAGACGGGGCCGGCCGAACATGACCGCATGACCCGCTGCGCCGAGGCCGTGCTAGAGGCGCTGGATCTGCCTTATCGCACAATCGTGTTGTGCACCGGCGACATGGGTTTCGGGGCCCGGATCACCCATGACATCGAGGTCTGGCTGCCCGGCCAGGACCGCTATCGCGAGATCTCCAGCATCAGCTATTGCGGCGATTTCCAGGCCCGGCGGATGAATGCCCGCTATCGCCCGGAGGGTGGCGGCAAGCCGGAATTCCTGCATACGTTGAACGGTTCGGGCCTGGCCGTGGGCCGCGCCCTGATCGCGGTGCTGGAAAACGGCCAGCAGGCCGACGGCTCGGTCGATCTGCCCGCCGCGCTGCATCCCTATCTGGGCGGCAAGACCCGCCTGACCCCCGAAGGCCGCCTGTCCTGAACGGTATCGTCCGACGCGCGAAACTGCCGGTCATCGGCGCGCGTTCGGAGGCATGAAGAGGATCGGAACACTGGTGCATCTGTCGGCGGCCGCGGTCTTCGTGACCGCGGGGCTGACCTATGCCTGGCAGACGGCGGCCACGACCGGCCCCGACAGCCTGGGCGCGACGGCATCCTTGCTGTCCATGCCCTTGGCGCCGCCGCCCTCGATCCCGCAATTTTACCTGGATCCAGGCAATGTGGTGATGTGGTCGCTGCTGATCGCGGTCTGGGCGATGGTGCTCTTGGACGCGGTGGGCCAGTGGATCGACCCGTCGGACACGGACCCGGTGCGGACCGGGCGGCCGCGCATCTGGCCCTTGGCCGTGCTGGCCTTGGCCTTGGGGGCGACCTGGCCGATGCTGATCCAGTCGCCGGGGTTGCTGACCCTGTCGGCGGGGATCAGCGCCGCCGCCGCGATCCTGGCCGCGCGCCGGGCGGCGGGGCGGCACAGACCCGCCATCGGGTTCTTTGCGGGCTGGGCCACGGCCCTGTGTTCGGCGGCGCTGGCGGCGATGGGGGCGGAACGGTTCGGGCTGTCGATGCAGTCCGTTTCGGCCATCGCCATCCTGCCGAGCGCGCTGATCGGCATGGCGGCCCAGATCTGGATCGGGCCCAGCATCGGCTATTCCACCGCGATGATCTGGGCCTTTTGCGGGCTGGCCATATCGACCATGGGCAGCGATCCGGTCATCGCCCTGGCCGCGATCCTGGGGATCTCGGCCATGGCGGCGGTTCTGGTGCGGGCCGCCAGCTAGGCCTTGGGCTTCTGGCGGTTCTTGTGCTTGGACAGCGCGCCCGACTGCACGATCTTGGTGGCCTTGGCCTTGTAGGGGTTGTCGCCCCCCTGATCGCGGAAGAACAGCCGGATCGGCGTTCCCGGCATGTCGAAATCCGTCCGCAGCCCGTTGATCAGATAGCGCTGATAGCTGTCGGGGATCTTGTCCGTATGCGTCGCCTTGACGATGAAGGCGGGCGGACGCGTCTTGACCTGGGTCATGTAGCGCAGCCGGATGCGGCGCCCGCCCGGCGCGGGGGGCGGGTGGCTTTCCGTCATGGCGCCCAGCCACTGGTTCAGGCGGGCGGTGGACACGCGGCGGTTCCAGACCTCATGCGCCTTCAGGATGGCGTTGTGCAGCCGGTCCAGCCCCTTGCCCGTCCGGGCCGAGACGGTGACCAGGGGCGCGCCCTTCAGCTGCGGCAGCAGCTTTTCGAAGGCGGCGCGCAGCTCGTTCAGCTTCTGGGGCTTGTCCTCCTCCAGGTCCCATTTGTTCGCGGCGACGACGACCGCGCGGCCCTCGCTTTCGGCGAAATCGGCGATGCGCAGGTCCTGCTGTTCGAAGGGAATGTCGACATCCAGCAGGACGACGACCACCTCGGCGAAGCGGACGGCGCGCAGGCCGTCGGCGACGGACAGCTTCTCGACCTTGTCGGTGACCTTGGCGCGCTTGCGCATCCCGGCCGTGTCGAAGATCCGCATCGGCGTGTCCATGAAGCGGGTCGTGACGCTGATGGAATCGCGGGTGATCCCGGCCTCGGGGCCGGTCAGCAGGCGGTCCTCGCCCAGGATCTTGTTGATCAGGGTGGATTTGCCCGCATTGGGCCGCCCGATCACCGCCAGCTGCAGCGGCCGGTCATCCGAGGGGCGCCAATCCTCGGCGCCCTCGCCCGATTCGGCATCGGCCTCGGACAGATCCACATCGGTCGCGGCCTCGATCGGGGCGGGGCGCTCGGCCTCGATCGCATCCGACAGGGGGACCAGCAAGCGATAGAGGTCGTCCATCCCCTCGCCATGTTCGGCCGAGATGCGGATGGGTTCGCCCAGGCCCAGGGCATAGGCCTCCAGCGCGCCGGATTCCCCGGCCCGTCCCTCGGCCTTGTTGGCAGCGACGATGACGTGGCGGGCGCGACGGCGCAGGATCTCGGCGAAATATTCATCCGCGGCGGTCACGCCCGCGCGGGCATCGACGACGAACAGGCAGATGTCGGCCTCGTCGACGGCGCGTTCGGTCAGGCGGCGCATCCGGCCCTGCAGGCTGTCATCCTCGGCCATTTCCAGGCCCGCGCTGTCGATGACGACAAAGCGCAGGTCGCCCAAGCGGCCCGCGCCCTCGCGCAGGTCGCGCGTCACGCCCGGCTGGTCATCGACCAAAGCCAGCTTTTTCCCGACAAGGCGGTTGAACAGGGTGGACTTGCCCACATTGGGCCGCCCGACGATGGCAAGGGTGAATGTCATTGGAACGCATGCAACTGGCCGTTGCGGGCAACGACGTAAAGGGTTTGACCGGCAACCACCGGGGCCGTGGCCGCCCCACCGGGGATCTGGACCTGGCCGACCAGCGCGCCGGAGGCGGGATCGAAGCTGCGCAACATGCCATCGCTGGAGGCTATATGCAAGCGGCCTCCGGCCAGGACCGGGCCGTGATGGGCATGGACCGCATCCTGGCGGCGCACCCGGTCGGTGGTGAAGAAGGGCAGCGCCTGCCGCCAGATCACCCCGCCGGTGGCGCCGTCCATACGCACCAGCTGGCCTTGGTCATTGACCGCAAAGACCGAACCGCCCGCCACGGCGACGGGGCTGGTGGCGCCCTCGCGCGCCGACCAGTCCTGCAGGCCGGTGGCCAGATCGACCGCCGTGATCCGCCCCGAGGAGGTGCCCGCGATCACCCGCCCGCCCGCGATGACCGGATCGCCGGTCACGTCGCGGATGAAGCCGATGCTGCGCCCGCCGCGCGATCCGGCGATCTGGGCGCTCCATTCCGTCAGGCCCGAGCTGCGCTCGACCGCCAGCAGCTGGCCCGAGGCGAAGGGAAAGACGACCGTGCCACCCTGCACCGCGGGGACCGACACGCCCATGACGCCCGATCCCGACCCGGTGCCCGAGCTTTGCCACAGCACGCGCCCGTCGCTGGCGCGCACCGCAAAGCCCACCGAATTGCGCGAGGCGACATAGACCACCCCATCCGCGACCGCAGGCCCGCCGCCGATCGCCGCGCCGACGCGCTGGCGCCACAGGACCCGCCCCGATGCCGCATCCAGCGCGACCAGCTCGCCAAAGCCGGTGGTCGCGAAGACGCGCCCGCCCTCATAGGCCAAGCCCCCGCCCGAGGCGCTGTCGGGGTTTTCCAAGGGCGGCGTGATGTCAGTGGACCAGGCGCGGCCGCCATTCGGCGCGGTGGCCGTCACGCGGGCGCGGCTGTCCATGGTGAAGATGCGCCCCGCCGCCACGACCGGATCGGCGGTGATGCGGTGACGGCGCGTGTCGCCCTGCCCGATCGGGGCCGACCACAGCGCGCGGTTGCCTGCGCCCAAGGCCACATGGCCAGGCGCATGGGCGGCATTGCCCGCCCGATGGGTCCATTCGGCATTCGTCACCGGCGCCGCCAGCGACAGCGCGGTGGAGCTGATGCCGGGCGCGCCCTGCACCGCCGGGCCGTCGGGCGATGCCACCGCCAAGGGGTCCAGGCGTTCGCCCGGCAGGATCACGTCGCGGTCGCCACAGGCGGCCAGGCCCAGAATCCCGGCCAGGGCCAAGGTCAGTCGCAGCTTTGCGGTCATCGCCGTCATTCCCCTCGTCCAGTCATCAGCAATGGCGGGCCGCGATCACTCGGCCGGTTCCGGGTCCACGCCCAGGGCGATCATCATCTCGGACAGGCGGCGGCGCAAGGCCTCGGTCAAGCCGTCCTTGGCCTGGATCTGGCGGATCAGCGTGATCGCGTCATCGGGACGGCCCGCGCCGATCAGCGCCACGGCCTTCTGTTCCAAGGCCAACAGCTCGAACGGGGCGCCGGCGCGCGACAGCCGCGTCAGCATCGCGTCGCGTTCGGCGGCATCCATCCGGTCGCCCTGCATCATCACCAGCTTCAGCTGCGCCAGCTCGCCCAGGGCGGTCTGGGGCTGGGCCGCGGCGATGCGGGCCAGATCCTCGGCGGCGGCATCGGCCTCGCCCGCCTCGATGCGGGCACCGGCGGCCAGAAGGCCCGCCAAGGCCTCGCGCCCGGCGGAACCGCGCGCGTCGATGGCCAGCATGGCCTGGGGATCGCCCTCGGCCGCCAGCATCGCGTCGCCCCAGGCCTCGGCCGCCTGGCGTTCCTGGGCGCGGCCGTATTCGCGCCAGGAAATGGCGCCGACCAGAATCACGATCGCCGCGATGACGATCCAGCCATAGCGGCGAAAGATGCTATAAAGCCTGTCGCGGCGCAGTTCCTCGGTCACCTCGTCGATGAAGCTGTCATTCTGGTTGGCCATGGCCGCCTTCGTCGCTTGTCCTGTCGTCCCTGCCGGTCATATCCGCCAGCCGCGCAAAAGCCAATGGCGACCGGCATTTCGGGGGCGTCACGACATGGACAGGGGCCCGCCGCATCGCGACGGGCCCCTGCAGGAATGCGGCGGGCGGGGATCAGAGGCGCGAGGCCACGTTCTCCCAGTTCACCAGCTTGTCGAGGAAGTTCTCGAGGTATTTCGGACGCGCGTTGCGGAAGTCGATGTAATAGCTGTGTTCCCACACGTCGCAGCCCAGCAGGGCGGTCTGACCCTCGACCAGCGGGTTGACGCCGTTCTCGGTCTTGGTCACGTCCAGCGATCCGTCGGGTTTCTTGACCAGCCAGACCCAGCCCGAGCCGAACTGGCCCACACCGGATTCGGTGAATTTCTTCTTGAAGGCATCGACCGAGCCGAAGCTGTCAACGATGGCCTTTTCCAGGTTTTCGGGCATCGGGCCGGGGTTCGGGCCCATCATCTCCCAGAACTGGGCGTGGTTCCAGTGCTGGCTGGCATTGTTGAAGATGCCGTTCTGGGCGACGGCGCCCTTCTGATAGGTGCCCTTGACGATCTCCTCGAGGTCCTTGCCTTCCCATTCGGTGCCGGCGACCAGCTCGTTCAGCTTGTCGACATAGGCCTTGTGGTGCTTGTCATGGTGATATTCCAGCGTCTCGCGCGACATGCCGCCGGCTTCCAGCGCGTCGTGGGAATAGGGAAGGTCGGGAAGGGTGAATGCCATGATCCTGTCCTTTCAAGGGGTTGGATTCCGTATCGGGCGCACAGTCCCGTATTCGCCGGATCAACGCAAGGGGCGGCCGGGGGTTCCTGTCAGCGTGGCGCCAGCCCGGATCCGGGCAGCGCGGCATTGGCCAGGATCAGCGCGGTGTAATCCGCGACCGACCGAAAGCCGATGATGCGGAATCCCCCTTCGATCCGCCAGATCGCGGCGGCGGTCTGGGCCAGGCGGGTGCGGCGCAGATGGCCCTCGGGCATGGCTGCGGCATCGACGGGGGCCAGTTTCGCGATCACATCCGCCGCATGGGGGCCGGTCACGTCGAAGACCGCGCGGGCGTCCGAGACATCGACCGCCAGCCCGTGTTCCCCGGTCACCGCCTGATCCAGCAGGACCAAGGCCTCGGCCAGCTCGGCCACGGGCAGGATCAGCAGCAATTCGTCGGGCGACATCCAGCCCAGGGCGCGGCTGCCATCGGTGGTGATGCCCGTGCGGTCGGGCATGGCCAGGCCCGCGGCCTCGGCCAGGGCGTCGCCCGCGCGGTCCGGATCGGCGCGGATGGTGATCATGCCAAGACCCGTGACCGGGGCGATACGCGCGAGCGGCTCAGACATTCTGGCGGGCTCCTTCCTTGTCGTAGAAGACCGGATCGGTGATGCGGCCCTTGAGGACCTCGCCCGAGGGCATGGGGAAATCCAGCACCTGCCCCATCCGGGCCGGGCCGTGGCGCACCAGCGCCATCGCGATGGGCCGATCCAGCGTCGGCGAATGATAGCTGGAGGTGATCCGCCCCTGCACCCGGCGCTGGCCGTTGGGATTGGTGCCTTCGTCGACCGCATGGGCGCCGTCTGGGATGACCTTGCCCGACAGGCTCTCGATGCCGACCAGCTTCCAGCGGTTGCCGTCGGTCATATGCGGGCGGGCATGGGCGCGCTTGCCGATATAATCGGCCTTCTTCTTCGAGATCGCCCAGTCCAGCCCCAGATCCTGGGGGATGATGGTGCCGTCGGTCTCGTCCCCGATCATGATGAAGCCCTTTTCGGCGCGCATCACATGCATCGCCTCGGTGCCATAGGGGGTGATGCCCAGGTCCTGGCCCGCATCATGCAGCCGCTCCCACAGCTCCAGCCCGCGGGTCGCGGGGACGGCGATCTCGTAGCTCAGCTCGCCCGAGAAGCTGATGCGGAAGATGCGGGCGGGGATGCCGGCCAGATCGCCCTCAGCCCAGGTCATGAAGGGCAGCGCCTCCGCCGACAGGGGGATGCTGCCCGGCAGCCGTTCCAGCAGCGCGCGGGCCTGGGGCCCGGCCACGGCGATCTGGGCGAATTGCTCGGTCAGGTTGACGGTATGGACCTGCCAATCCCACCATTCGCATTGCAACCAATCCTCCAGATGGGCGTGGATGCGGTCGGCGCCGCCGGTGGTGGTGTGCAAAAGCCAGCTGTCATCGGACAGGCGCGCCACCACCCCATCATCCATCAGGAACCCGTTCTCGTTGCACATCAGCCCATAGCGGCATTTGCCCACGGGCAGGCTGGACATCATGTTCGTATAGACCATGTCCAGCAACCGCCCCGCATCCGGCCCCTTGACCAGGATCTTGCCCAGGGTCGAGGCGTCCAGCGTGCCCACGCCCGCGCGCACGGCGCGGATTTCGCGCGCGACGGCGGCCTCGCGGGTCTCGGCCCCGCGCGGATAGGCATAGGGGCGCCGCCAGAGGCCCACCGGCTCCCACGAGGCGCCGTTGGCCTCGTGCCAGGCATGGATCGGGGTCTTGCGCAGGGGCTGGAAGGCATCGCCCTTGGCCTCGGCGGCGATGGTGGCCAAGGTCAGCGGCGTATAGGGCGGGCGGAAGGTGGTGGTGCCGGTCGCGGCGATCGGCTGGTCCAGCGCCGAGGACAGCGTGGCCAGCCCGTTGATGTTCGAGAGCTTCCCCTGATCGGTCGCCATGCCCAGGGTGGTGTAGCGTTTCGCATGTTCGACGCTGGCATAGCCCTCGCGCGCGGCCAGTTCGACATCGGTCAGCTTGACGTCGTTCTGGAAATCCAGCCAGGCCTTGGCGCGCAGCTTGTAGGGCGCGCGGGCGGGCATGACCCAGACCGGCAGGGTCGCGCCCTCGGGGCGTTCCAGATCGCCCGCGCAGGCCAGATCGCCCGAGGCCGCGCCCAGGGCGGTGACATTGCCCTGCCCGTCCGCACCCAAGGGCGGGCGGTCGGGATCGGGGCGGAACAGGGCCTGGCCCTCGTCCCAGATCAGCTTGCCGCCGCAATGGGACCACAGATGCACGACCGGGGACCAGCCGCCCGACATGGCGATCACGTCGCAGGGGATGGTCTCGATCACCCGGCCCTCGCCCCCCTGGTCGCAGATCAGCGCGGCCTCGACATGCTTGGCGCCCTTGACCTTTGCGATGCCGGTGCCGGTCAGCACGCGGATCCCCGCGGCCCGCGCGGCCTGGGGCAGCGCGCCGTCGGCCACCGAGCGGGCATCCAGGATCGCCGGCACCGCCAGCCCCGCATCCCGGGCGGCCAGGGCGGTGCGATAGGCGTCGTCATTGTTCGTGACGACCAGGATGCGCCCGCCCGGCGCCACGCCGTAATCGGCGATGAAGTCGCGCGCCGCGCTGGACAGCATCACGCCCGGCACGTCGTTGCAGGCGAAGGACAGGGGCCGTTCCAGCGCGCCGGTGGCGGTGATCACATGACCCGCCCGGATGCGCCACAGGCGCTGGCGCGGGATGCCTTGGTTCGGGTCGTGATCGGCCAAGGCCTCGCGCGCGATCAGATAGCCGTGGTCATAGAGCCCCGTCGCCATCGTGTTGCGGCGCAGCGTGACGCCCGCCATGCCGTGCAGATCGGCCAGCAGCGCGTCGATGGCGGCCTGACCATCGGCGTGGTCGGTGGGCGTGCGCCCGCCCCAATGCGGGGATTGTTCCAGGACCAGAACGCTGCGGCCATCCTGCGCCGCGTCGCGCGCCGCCGTCAGGCCGGCGATGCCGCCGCCCACAACGACCAGATCGGCAAAGGCGTAGGCCTGTTCATAGCGGTCGGGATCGGGGTCGGTCGGCGCACGCCCAAGGCCCGCGCTGCGGCGGATCACCGGCTCGAAGACATGTTTCCAGAAGGGTCGCGGATGGATGAAGGTCTTGTAGTAGAAGCCCGCTGGCAGGACCGGTGCCAGCCAGTTGTTGATCGCGCCGATATCGGCATCGAGGCTGGGCCAGCAATTCTGGCTGCGCGCGATCATGCCCGCGACCAAGGGCGTGGTGGTGGCGCGCTGGTTCGGCTCGAACCGGCCGCCCTGGCCCAGGCCCAAGAGGGCGTTGGGCTCCTCGGCGCCGGAGGCCACGGGGCCGCGCGGGCGGTGATACTTGAAGGACCGGCCCATCAGCATCTGGCCATTGGCCAGCAGCGCCGAGGCCAGCGTGTCCCCCGCCACGCCCCGCAGATGCCGCCCGTCGAAACGGAAGGGCAGCGGATAGGCGCGGTCGATCAGGCGGCCCCCCTGGGCCAGGCGATGCGGAGCGATGCGGGTCATGCGGCGGGGCCTTCGTCGGTCTTGGTGGCGGTGTCGGCACCCGGAAGGGTCCAGTCGGGGCGGGCCTTGCGGATGGCCTGGACGACCTCGGCGGGCGGATGCGGGGTCTGGGCGGCATAGGTGCCGAAGACCTGCAGCGTTGCGGTGCAGCGTGCGGCCAGAAACCATTTCCCGCAGCCATAGGCATGGCGCCAGCGTTCCAGATGCACCCCCTTCGGGTTGGCGCGGGCGAACAGATAGGCCTCGAATTCGGCATCGGTGCTGCCGGGGCCCTCGCGCGTCAGATGCGCCTCGCCACCGGGATGCAGTTCGGTTTCCTCGGCCCGGATGCCGCAATAGGGGCAGGTCAGGATCAGCATCTCGCCTCCTTGGAACGGGTGGGGGCCGCACAGGCAAAGGCACCGCGGCCGGGGGCTGCGGTGCCTGCTGCCGATGCGGCAGGGCAGCGGTCGGGGCATGCCCGACCGGCCAAGGTCACGCCGGGATCAGTTCGCCGGCGCGGGTGCGGGTTCGACGGCCGCGGGGCTGTCGGTCTCGACGCCGACGGGTGCGGTGTCGGTGCCCATGGGCGCGGGATCGGTCGCGACCGGGTCGTTGGCCGGGGTGTCGACATTGATCGTGGTGCTGTCGCCTGCGGGCGCCATGTCGGTCGTGGCGACGCCGGTATCGCTGCCGGACATGAAGAAGAACAGCAGCGCCACGACGACCACGATGCCGCCGACGATGAAATACAGGCCGTTATTGTTACGGTCAGCCATGATGAACCCTTTCGTTCCAAGCCGTGATGACCGTTCAATTCCCAACCCGTCGCCATGGTTCCGCAGCCCCGCCCCATCGGCCCCGCCCCGCCGGTCAATGCGCCACGCCCGCGGCGACCGATTCGTCGATGAACCGCCCCTCGCGGAAACGGTTCAGGCCGAAATCCGCCGCCAGCGGTCCGGGGCTGTCCTTGGCGACCAGTTCCGCCATGGCCCAGCCCGATCCGGGGATGGCCTTGAAGCCCCCCGTGCCCCATCCGCAATTGACGAAGATGCCCCCCACCGGGGTCGCCGACAGGATCGGGGACCGATCCCCGGTCATGTCCACGATGCCGCCCCATTGGCGCAGCATCTTCAGGCGGCTGATCATGGGGAAGGTCTCGACCAGGGCGCGGACGGTCTCCTCGACATGCTGCCAGGATCCGCGTTGGGTGAAGTTGTTGAACCCGTCCGTGCCGCCGCCGATCACCATCTCGCCCTTGTCGGATTGCGACATGTAGCCGTGGACGGTGTTGGCCATCACCACCACATCCATGCAGGGCTTGATCGGTTCGGACACCAGCGCCTGCAGCGCCACGGATTCGATCGGCAGGCGGAACCCCGCCATCTCGGCCAGCTGGCTGGAATGGCCGGCGACCACGATGGCCAGCTTTTCGCAGCCGATCAGGCCGCGGGTCGTGTCCACCCCGCGCACCTGGCCCGCATCGGTGCGGATGCCCGTCACCTCGCAATTCTGGATGATGTGCATGCCCATGTCCGAACAGGCCCGCGCATAGCCCCAAGCCACCGCGTCATGGCGCGCCGTGCCGCCGCGGGCCTGATAGAGCCCCCCCAGAACCGGATAGCGCGGCCCGTCCAGATTGATGATCGGCACCAGGTCCTTGACCTGCGCCGGGGTCACCCATTCGGTCGCCACCCCCTGCAGCGCATTGGCATGGACCGTGCGGCGGTATCCGCGCACCTCATGTTCGGTCTGGGCCAGCATGATCAGCCCGCGCGGGCTGAACATGATGTTGTAGTTCAGGTCCTGGGACAGCGTCTCATAAAGGCTGCGCGCCTTTTCATAAAGCGCCGCCGACGGGTCCTGAAGATAGTTCGACCGGATGATCGTGGTGTTGCGGCCCGTATTGCCGCCGCCCAGCCAGCCCTTCTCCAGCACGGCCACATCGGTGATGCCGAAGTTCTTTCCCAGGTAATAGGCGGTGGCCAGCCCATGCCCACCCGCGCCGATCACGACGACCTTGTAGCGGGGGCGCGGCTCGGGATTGGCCCAGGCCCGGGTCCAGCCCGAATGCTGGCGCAGCGCCTGGCGGGCCAGGGCAAAGACGGAATAGCGGCCGGAACGGGGCGCGGCGATCATGGGACCTCCCGGGATCAGTTCGGCGCAGCATGGCGGGACGGGCGCCACCCCACAAGGCGGCTTGCGGCAGATCGCGGCGATTTGCGACATGCCGCCGATCGCGGGGGCGCTTTCGGATCCCCGCCATCCGCGCTAGAACCCCCGGGGAACGGAGGATGCCATGTTCTGGATCTTGGCCGCGGGCATGACCGCGATCGTCGCTTTTGCCATCGCCGCGCCGCTGCGGCGCGACCGCGCGGCCGTGCAGCCGGCCGCGGCCTATGACCTGCGCGTCTATCGCGACCAGCTGGCCGAGGTCGATCGCGACCTGGAACGCGGCGTGATCGGGGCCGAGGATGCCGACCGCCTGCGGGCCGAGATCGGGCGCAAGGTGCTGGATGCCGACCGCCGCCTGGCCCGCGGCGTGACCGCCGGCCAAGGGGGCCGCCCGCTCTGGGCCGTGGCGGTCTTGGGGGTGCTGCTGCTGGGGGCCGGGCTGCTCTATTGGCGCGAAGGGGTGCCCAACGCCCCCGACATGCCCCTGGCCGAACGCCTGGCCGCGGCCGAGGCCGTCTATCGCGACCGCCCCGCCCAAGCCGAGGCCGAGGCCGCCGCCATGCCCCGCCCCGGCCCCGACCTCGGCCAGCTGGATCCCGACTATCTGGCGATGATCGACCAGCTGCGCGCCGCGGTGGAACGCAATCCCGACGATCCGCGCGGCCTGGACCTTCTGGCCACGAACGAGATGCGACTCGGCAACATCTCCGCCGCCCGCGCCGCCCAGCAGCGGCTGGTCGACGTGCTTGGCGATCAGGCCGACGCCGCCCAGTTGATGCAGCTGGCGACCCTGATGATCGAGGCCGCGGGCGGCCTGATCACGCCGGAGGCCGAGGCCGTGCTGGCCCGGTCGCTGGCGCGCGACCCCGACCAGCCGCAGGCGCGCTATCTCCAAGGGGTGCTGCTGATCCAGAACGGCCGCCCCGACCGCGCCTTCCCGATCTGGCGCAGGCTGCTGGAACAGGGACCCGACGACGCGCCCTGGATCCCCTCGATCCGGGCCGCCATCGACGAGCTGGCCTGGCTGGCGGGCCAGCCCGACTACCGCGCCCCGGCCTCCGCCGCGGCTGCCGCACCCGGCCCCGACGCCCAGGACCTGGAGGCCGCCCGCGACCTGCCCCCGGAGGCCCGCCAGCAGATGATCGAGGGCATGGTGGCCAGCCTGCAGGACCGCCTGGCCAGCCAAGGCGGCACGCCCGAGGAATGGGCCCGGCTGATCGGCGCGCTTTCGGTCCTGGGGGACCGAGACCAGGCGCGGGCGATCCTGTCCGAGGCGCGGCTGCGCTTCGGAGGCCGCCCCGAGGCGCTGGCCCCCATCGACGCCGCCGCCGCCGATGCGGGGCTGGATCCATGATCCACGAGGATATCGCCGATTTCGCCGCCGCCCTGCCCCGCTTCGGCCCCGTGGCAGGCCTGGATCTGGGCACCAAGACGATCGGCGTCGCCGTCAGCGACGGGATGCGCCAGGTCGCCTCGCCCTTGACCGTGATCCGCCGGGTCAAGTTCACCCAGGATGCCGCCGCGCTGATGGCGCTGGTGGCCGAACGCGGCCTTGCGGGGCTGGTGCTGGGCCTGCCCCGCAACATGGATGGCAGCGAGGGCCCCCGCGCCCAGGCCACCCGCGCCTTCGCCCGCAACATGACGCGGCTGACGGACCTGCCCATCGCCTATTGGGACGAACGCCTCTCGACCGTGGCCGCCGAACGCGCCCTGCTCGAGGCCGACACCTCGCGCAGGCGCCGGGCCGAGGTGATCGACCAGGTCGCCGCCGGATACATCCTGCAGGGCGCGCTGGACCGCATGGCCCATATCGCCCGCAACGGGGTGGCGCGGTGACGCCGCCGCGCCAGCGGCGGCCCGGGGCCCAGCGGCAGCGTCCGGGCCGGGCAGAATGCCCGGCCCGTGCCCCCTCCCGGTCCGGCCGATGATCGAATCGCCCTGCATCAAGCTCTGCCGGATCGAGGCGGGCCTCTGCCTCGGCTGCCTGCGCAGCCTGGACGAGATTGCCGCCTGGTCCGCGATGACCGACGCGGACCGCCGCGCCGTCATGGCCCAGCTGCCCGCCCGCCGGGCCGCCCGTCAGCCCGGATCGACCATCCCGCGCCGCGGGTCATAGGCGTTCCTGCGGCGCCACTCTTCGAAAAACGCCTCCAGCTCGGCATCCACCTTGGGCGGCATCGCGATGCGCAGCTCGACATGCTGATCGCCGCCCTTCACCCCCCGCCCGCGCAGCCGCAGCCTCTGGCCGGAACTGGCGCCGCGCGGGATGGACAGGCTGACCGGCCCGTCGATGGTCGGCACCGCGACCTTGCCGCCCAGCACCGCCTCGTCCAGCGCGATCGGCAGCACCAGGTGGATGTCGTCGCCCTCGCGGGTGAACATCGGATGCGCGGTCACCCGCACCTCCAGATAGGCGTCGCCCGGCTCGCCCCGGCCCATGCCCGGCTCGCCCTTGCCGCGCAGGCGGATCACCTGGCCCTCGCGCACCCCGCGCGGGATGGCGACCTCCAGCGTGCCGCCCTGCGGCAGGGTGATGCGCGTCCGCCCGCCCCGCGCCGCGGTCAGGAAATCGACCTCCAGCGCCAGCCGCAGGTCCTGGCCGCGCATGTCCGCGCGCCCGCCGCCAAATCCCCCGAACCCGCCAAAGCCGCCGAACCCGCCGCGCCGGCCCCCGCCGGCAGCGCCGCCGGGGCCGCCTTGGCCGAACAGATCGGCAAAGACATCCGACAGGTCCGGATCGCCTCCATGGCCCGCGCCGCCGCCAAAGGGGTGGCCGCCCCCTGCCGACCGTCCGGCCCCCGACCGTCCGGCCCAACGCGGGGCCTGCTGCTGGCCTTGGGCGTCGATCTCGCCCGCGTCGAAGCGGCGCCGCTGCTCGGGATCCTTCAGCAGGTCATAGGCGGCCGATGCCGCGGCAAAGCGCTTCACCGCCTCCGGGTCCTGGTTCAGGTCCGGGTGATCGGTCTTGGCGATGCGCCGATAGGCCTTCTTGATGTCATCCGCACTGGCGCCGCGCGGGACGCCGAGCGCCGCATAGGGATCCCCTGCCATCGCGTTTCTTCCTTGATGTCATGCCTTTCGGCAAAGATAGAAAACGCCCCGCCGCGATCAATAGGGCAGCGGATGGGCGCGGTGCAGCCGGTCGATGCCGCGGATCAGATCCTCGGGCAGCGGGCGGTCCAGCCCGGCGATCAGGTGGCGCAGCTGGTCCATCGTGGTCGCGCCGATGATCGGCACCACCTTGAAGGGCCGCGTCAGCTGCCAAGCGATGGCCATATGCACCGCGTCCCAGCCATGCTGGGCCGCCAGCGCGCCATAGGCCGCGGCCGCTTTCAGGCCGCGCTTGGTCTTGCGCCCGCCCAGATTGCCCGGCCCGCCCGAGGCCTTGTCCACCGCCGCGCGGCTGCCCTCGGGCAGGGCGCCATCGGCGTATTTCCCGGTCAGCAGCCCCGCCGCCAGCGGCGAATAGGACAGCAGCGTCACGTCCTCGTTCACCGCCGCCTCGGCCAGGTCGGTGTCGTAAAGACGGTAGAGCGGCGAATATTCGTTCTGGATCGCCGCCATGCGCGGCCCCTCCAGGCGGTCGGCCATGTCGCACCACCGCGCCAGGCCCCAAGCGGATTCGTTCGACAGCCCCACCGCGCGCAGCTTGCCCGCCGCCACCGCATCCTTCAGCGCGCCCATCACGTCCTGCATGTGATCCAGCGTGCGCGCCTTGTCCTGGCCCGAGGGGTCGAACCCCCAGTTCTGCCGGAACCCGTAGGATCCGCGCACCGGCCAATGCAGCTGATAGAGGTCGATCCGGTCCGTCTGCAGCCGCCGCAGCGAGGCGTCGATGCCGTCGCGCACGGTCGCCCCGTCAAAGGGCGCCCCGTCGCGGACCATCTGGCTGGGGCCGGTGATCTTGGTCGCGATCTCGACCAGGTCGCGATGGCCGCTGCGGGCCAGCCAGCGGCCGATGATCTCTTCGGACAGGCCCACCGTCTCGCGGCGGACGGGGTTCACGGGATACATCTCGGCGCAGTCCATAAAGGTCATCCCGACCTCCAGCGCGGCATCCATCTGGGCATGGGCCTCGGCCTCGGGGGTCTGGTTGCCGAAGGTCATCGTCCCCAGGCAGATCCGGCTGACCTCGACATCGCTGCTGCCCAATGTCACACGATCCATCGCACCCGTCCCTTGCTTGCTGCCTTGTCGGCCGCAGGCTAGCGATCCGGGGGCCGAGCGCAAGCGCCCAAAAATAAAGGGCGTCCACGATGGGACGCCCTTCACGACACTGAAATACGGGCCTGCGCCCTTTACCGGTAAAATAAGCGCCTTTGCGCCCCTGCAGATGTACGAAGCGGCTCGCCCCGCGGACATAGCCCCAAAAGGCTATGTGTCCAATGCGCCACATCCCTTGCAAATATGCCGCAAGCCACGATATTGCACGGACAAATCACGAGAGCCCCATGCCCGACCTGACCGAGATCGAGGACAGCCTGTCCGCCCTTGCCCCGCGCGGATTCACCATCGGGCTGCATATCCGCTATTCCCGCCCGGTGCGGCGCGTCTCGACCTATCCCTCGGCCTGGATCCAGACCTATACCCGCCAGAACCTGGGCGTGGGCGATCCGATGATGATCTGGTGCATGCTGAACGAAGGCGCGATCCGCTGGTCGGCCCTGCCCAACCTGATCGCCGATCCGATGAACGTGATGGGCCAGGCGCGGCGCCACGGGCTGACCCATGGCGCGGCCATCGCCTGCGGACCGGTCGAATCGCGGTCCTATCTGGGGGCCGCGCGCAGCGACCGCGAATTCACCGACCGCGAGATGGCCCGCATGGCCCGCCTGCTGGACCAGGCGCATGGGATCGTGGACCGCCGCAGCGTGCTGCGCCCCATCCTGGTCGACGCGCTGGAGGCGATCGCCTGCGGCATGACCTATGACCAGGCGGCCGCCGCGCTCGGGATCTCGCGCACGGCTTTGCGCTATCGGTTGCGCGTCGCGCGGGCCGACCTGGGGGTCGACGACACCCCTCATGCCATCCGCAAGGCCATCGATGCGGGCCTGCTGAACGGGGTCAGCATCTCGGGGCTGAGCAAGGGGCTGCCGACCGGGCCGCAGGACGACTAGCCCCGGCGCAGGCGCCGCAGCAGCCGCCCCTTGCGCGGCCAGCGCCAGTTGCGGAACAGGCCGCGCTTTTCCAGCGGCTCGAAGATCTTGTCCGGGCCCTCGGGGTCCAGGATCTCGTTATCGGCCAGCCAGGTCTGGAACCCGTTCAGGTCCGGGATCTCGTAAGGGATCAGGGTGCGGCCCTGACCCTGGGGGCGGCGGTTCGCCTCGATCATCGGGATCAGGCCGCCGTGATCGGTGATGGCCCGGGTCACCTGGGCCGGGTCCATGGCCAGATGTTCGCCCAGCAGGTCGTCGCGCAGCGCCAGGATGCGGTCGCGGATCTCGTCGCAGCCGGGCCGGTCGGCGGCCAGCACCACGTCGCATTCCGTGTCCAGCCGCATCGAGCGGTTGTTGAAGTTCGACGAGCCCACCCGCATGTAGCGGTCATCCACCACCATCACCTTGGCATGGACATAGATCTCGTCCCCGCGATCGGTCACGGGGTGATAGATGCGCAGCCGGCCGCGATGGTCGATGCGGCGCAGCGCCTCGACCAGCTGGGCGCGGGCCGTGTCCATGGCCAGAGGCTCCAGCCACCCTTGGGCGCTGACCGGGTTGACGATGACGATCTCGGGCGGGTCCTCCTCGGTCAGGCGGCGGGCGATGGCCTGGGCGACGCGGCGGGATGCGAAATACTGGCTTTCGGCATAGATCGACCGTTCGGCCCGGGCGATCAGGTCCAGATACATCTGCTCGATCTCGAAGGCGGGATGCACGTCCGGGATTTCCGGTCGGGTCCGCGCGATGGCCAGCGGCACGTCGCGGAAGGTGGGGGCCAGCATCTCGGGCCAGCAGCCCGCCGCGTCCGAGACCGGCGCCAGGACTTCGCCCGAGGCGATGCGCCAGCGGTCGCGCGCCAGATCGCCCATCGCCCGCGCCGCCGGGCCGTCAAAGGCGCTGGTCACGTCATGCCAAGGCTTCATCGGCTTGCCGCGGGCGCTGACGCGGCGGGGGTCGTCATCCAGGTGTTCGCGCGTGTCCCACCGGCCCTCGGTCATGTCGATGCCGCCGCAGAAGGCCAGGCAGTCGTCGATCACCACGATCTTCTGGTGGTGGCTGCTGGCCATGGGATGCTTGCCGTCCAGCCGCAGCGTTATGCGCGGATGCATCTTCCAGCGCAGGATGGTCAGGATGGTGGTGCCGCGGATCAGCGATTTCAGCGCGCCGATATCCCATCGCAGCAGGCGGATCTGCAGCCCGGGCTGCTTGCGGGCCAGCCAGATCACGAAATCGCCCAAGGCCGCCGGACCGCCATCCGAGGCATCGCCCAGGTCGATGCGCGCGTCGAAATCCCACCCGATCATCAGGATCGAATGGCGCGCCTGGCCCATGGCCTGACGCACGGCGCGGAAATATTCGTCCGCATCGGCGATGACGGTGAAGCGGCCGGATTTCTCGACCCGCCAGCAGTTCCATCCGGGCCGGGCCAGCCGATCAACCGATGCGTCCATTCTGCCCCTGATCCCTCGTGTCGGAAATGCCATCCGCCCGCGCGGCACGCGGGCAGAAGTCGTAACGCATCCCGGGCCGGGGTCGTTCCGGCGAAATCTCAGGCGGCCGAAACGGCGGCCTCGGCCCGGCAGATCATCCCGAACAGGTCGCGCGGATCGTCGGGATCGGCGATCATGTCCAGGTCCTGGTAAAGGCCCGTGCCCTGCAGCCGCCGGTGGATGTGGCGCAGCGCGCTGAAATCCTCGATCGCGAAGCCCACGCTGTCGAACAGCGTCACCTGCGCCGCGTCGCTGCGGCCCGGGGCCTGGCCCGCGATGACCTGCCACAGCTCGGTCACGGGATGGTTGGGGTCCAGCTGCTGGATCTCGCCCTCGATGCGGGTCTGGGGCGGGTATTCGACGAAGATGCCCGCCCGGTGCAGGATCGCGGGGGCCAGTTCGGTCTTGCCGGGACAGTCGCCGCCGACCGCGTTGATATGAACCCCGCTGCCGACCATGTTGTCGGTCAGGATGGTCGCATATTGCTTGTCGGCGGTGCAGGTGGTGACGATCTGCGCGCCCAGCATCGCCTCCTCGGCGCTGGCGCAGGGGATGACACGCAGGCCCCGGCCGGCCAGGTTCGCCCGGCACTTGGCCGTGGCGGCGGGGTCGATGTCGAAAAGCCGCACCTCCTCGATGCCGCAGACGGCCTTCATCGCCAAGGCCTGGAATTCGGCCTGCGCGCCGTTGCCGATCATCGCCATGACCGTCGATCCCGCAGGGGCCAGCCATTTCGCCGCCATGGCGCTGGTCGCGGCGGTGCGCAGCGCCGTCAGGATGGTCATTTCCGACAGCAGCACCGGATAGCCCGTCGAGACATCCGCCAGCACGCCGAAGGCGGTGACCGTCTGCAGCCCCTGGCGCGTGTTCGAGGGGTGGCCGTTCACATATTTGAACCCGTATTGCTGCCCGTCCGATGTGGGCATCAGCTCGATCACCCCGATCTCGGAATGGCTGGCCACGCGCGGCGTCTTGTCGAATTCGGGCCAGCGGCGGAAATCGGCCTCGATCGCCTCGGTCAGTTCGACCATCATCCGCTCGATCCCCACATGCAGCACCAGCCGCATCATGTGATCGACGCTGACGAAGGGAACGAGGGCCTGGCGCGAGGGCGGGGTCATGGAAAGGTCTCCGGTCATCAGGAAAGGGTCGCTCCAGTGTGCTGGCCGATATGGGACGGTTTCAACTGGAATTATCGCCAGTCTGGCGGCAGTATCGCCCGGATTGGCAGGTCGGGACGACAGAATGGACGATATGGATCAGCGCCTGGTGGCCGAGCTGCGGCGCGACGGCCGCGCATCGGTCCTGCAGCTGGCGCAGCGCTTGGGCGTCAGCCGGGCCACGGTGCGGCTGCGGATGGACCGGCTGCTGCGCGACCGCGAGATCCTGGGCTTCGCCGCCATCACCCGCGGCGACCTGGCCGATGCGCCGGTGCGCGGGCTGATGCTGATCGGGATCGAGGGGCGGGGCGCCGACCGGATCATGGCCCGCCTGTCGGGCCTGTCGCAGGTGACGGCGGTGCATTCCACCAATGGCCGGTGGGACCTGATCGTCGAGCTGTCCGCCCAGTCCCTGCCGGAGCTGGACCGCGTGCTGAACCGCATCCGCGACATGGACGGCATCATGGCATCCGAGACGAACCTGCTGCTGTCCACCCTGCGCGGCGGGGCGCGACCGGGGGTTTGACCGCCCCGCCGTTCCGTGGTCCAGTCCCGCGCGACAGGATCAGGGCGGGATCATCACCATGCGACAGCGGACCGGCACCCCGGGCGAGGTCTTCGGGGCCTTTCTGAAGCTGGGGCTGACATCCTTTGGCGGGCCCGTGGCGCATCTGGGCTATTTCCGCGACGAGCTGGTGACGCGGCGGCGCTGGATGGACGACCGCGCCTATGCCGATCTGGTGGCGCTGTGCCAGTTCATGCCGGGGCCGGCATCCTCGCAGGTGGGATTCGCGCTCGGGCTGATGCGGGCGGGGTGGTGGGGGGCCTTGGCGGCCTTCGCGGCCTTCACCCTGCCATCGGCGATCCTGATGCTGGTCTTTGCGCTGACAGCGGCATCGGTCGCGGGGCCGGTGGGGGACGGGGTGCTGGTCGGGCTGAAGATCGTGGCGGTGGCCATCGTCGCGCAGGCGGTCTGGGGCATGGCCCGCAGCCTCTGTCCCGATCCGGCGCGGGCCACGATCGCGGTGGCGGCGGTGGCGATCCTGGCGGTGGCGGCGGGGCCCTTCGGCATGGTCGGGGCCATCCTGGCGGGGGCCGCGGCGGGGCTGGCCTTGGGCCGGGGCGCCGCGCAGCCGGGGCTGGCCGCCCTGCCGCTGCCGGTCACGCGGCGCCAAGGGGCAGCGGCGCTGGCGGTGTTCGGGGTTCTGCTGCTGGGGCTGCCGCTGCTGGCGGGGCTGGGTCAGGGGATGGCGGTCATCGACAGCTTCTATCGGGCGGGATCGCTGGTCTTCGGGGGCGGGCATGTCGTGCTGCCCCTGCTGCAGGCCGAGGTGGTCGCCCCGGGCTGGGTCACGCCGGACCAGTTCCTAGCCGGCTATGGCGCGGCGCAGGCGGTGCCGGGGCCGCTGTTTACCTTCGCGGCCTATCTGGGGGCGGTGCTAGCGCTGTCTGCGCTGTTCCTGCCGGGGTTCCTGCTGCTGGTGGGGGTGCTGCCCTTCTGGGACCGGTTCCGGGCGATGGGCAGGGCGCAATCGGCGATGCAGGGGGCCAATGCGGCGGTCGTGGGCGTGCTGGGGGCGGCGCTTTATGATCCGGTCTTCACCAGCGCCATCGGCGACATGCGCGACCTGGCGCTGGCCTTGGCCTGCTTTGTGGCGCTGACGGCGTGGAAGGCGCGGCCATGGGTCGTGGTGATCCTGGCCGCCGCCGGGGGCGTGGTGCTGTCACTGGCGGGATGACCCTCAGGCGAAGCGGTTGTCGCGCGGAAAGCCGCGCGGCGCCATGCGGCCGGTGCCGCCGCGCTTGCCCAGCCATTCGGTCAGGTCGGGTTCGTGCCGCGTCTTGCCGCCGGTCATCGGCCAGGACAGCCCGCCCGCCAGCGTCAGGCAGATCGCGTCCACCAGCTCGTCATCCTTGACCAGCCCGCCGCCCTTGCCGAAGCGCTGCAGGCGCACGCCCTTGCCGCGCGACATCTCGGGCAGCTCGGCCAGCGGAAAGACCAGCATCTTGCGGTTCTCGCCGATGACCGCGACATGATCGCCGCTGACCGGACGGCAGAGCAGCGCATCGCCGTTCAGCACCTGCTTGCCCGCGCGGGTCTGGGCCAGGATGTCGCCCGCGCCCACGATGAAACCGTCCCCCGCCTTCGAGGCCACCAGATAGCGCGCATCCGCCCGCCAAGGAAAGATCGCCAGGACCTCGGCCTCGTTGGGCAGGTCGATCATCAGTCGCAGAGGCTCGCCCATGCCCCGCCCGCCCGGCAGGCCGTTGGCCGGCAGCGTGTAGAACCGCCCGTTCGAGGCGAAGACCATCAGCTTGTCGGTCGTTTCCGCATGCAGCGCATGGCCGGGGCCGTCGCCGTCCTTGAACTTCAGCTCGGCGTCCAGCGGCTGGTGGCCCTTCATGCTGCGGATCCAGCCCATGCGGGACAGGATCACGGTCACCGGCTCGCGGTCGATCATCGCCTCCAGGTCGATGACCGGGGTTTCCGATGCCTCGGCCAGGGTGGTGCGGCGCTGGCCCTCGGGGCGAGACTTGCCAAAGAGGTTGCGCACCTCCTTCAGCTGATCCGCAATGCGCGCCCATTGCGCATCTTCGCTGTCCAGCATGGCCTGCAACCCCTCGCGTTCGGCCATCAGGGCGTCGCGTTCGGCGCGCAGCTCGATCTCCTCCAGCTTGCGCAGGGCGCGCAGACGCATGTTCAGGATCGCCTCGACCTGGACCTCGGACAGGCCGAATTCCGCGGCCAGGACCGATTTCGGATCGTCTTCGTAGCGGATGATCTCGATCACCCGGTCCAGGTTCAGATAGGCGACCAGATAGCCCTCCAGCACCTCCAGCCGGGCGGCAATCTTCTCCAGCCGGAACTGCGCGCGGCGGACCAGAACCTCGCGGCGGTGGTCCAGAAAGGCGCGCAGCACCTCCTTGAGCGAACAGACCTTGGGCACGCGCCCGTCGATCAGCACGTTCATGTTCAGGTTGAAGCGGATCTCGAGGTCGCTGGCGCGGAACAGCGCGCCCATCAGCTGGTCGGGATCGACGGTGCGGGCGCGGGGTTCCAGGACGATGCGGATATCCTCGGCGGATTCGTCGCGCACATCGGCCAGAATGGGGATCTTGCGGGTCTGGATCAGTTCGGCCAGCCGCTCGATCAGCTTGGATTTCTGGACCTGATAGGGGATCTCGGTCACGACGATCTGCCACAGCCCGCGGCCCAGATCCTCGACCGACCAGCGGGCGCGCAGGCGGAAGGCGCCGCGCCCGGTGCGATAGGTCTCGGCCATGCTGTCGGCCGATTCGACCAGCACGCCGCCGGTCGGGAAATCCGGGCCCTTGATCAGCGTGGCCAGCGTGTCGTCGCGCGCATCCGGCGTCTTGATCAGGTGCAGGCAGGCATCCACGACCTCGTGCAGGTTATGGGGCGGGATGTTCGTGGCCATGCCCACCGCGATCCCCGACGCGCCATTGGCCAGCAGGTTCGGAAAGGCCGATGGCAGCACGACGGGCTCGCTCAAGGTGCCGTCGTAATTGGGGCGGTAATCGACCGCATCCTCGGCCAGCCCCTCCATCAGCGCCTCGGAGGCTGCGGCCAGGCGGGCCTCGGTGTAACGGGCGGCGGCGGGATTGTCGCCGTCGATATTGCCGAAGTTCCCCTGCCCGTCGACCAGCGGATAGCGCATGGCGAAATCCTGGGCCAGGCGCGCCATCGCGTCATAGATCGCGGCATCCCCATGCGGGTGATAGTTGCCCATCACGTCGCCGGTGATCTTGGCCGATTTACGGAAGGCCCCGTTCGGCGCCAGCCTGAGTTCCCGCATCGCATAGAGGATGCGGCGATGCACCGGCTTCAGCCCGTCGCGGGCATCGGGCAGCGCCCGGTGCATGATCGTGGACAGCGCATAGGTCAGATACCGTTCGCCGATGGCGCGGCTGAGCGGTTCGGATTGCGTGCCCCGACCGGCGGCGGCGTCGGGGGCGTCTTCGGGGGCGGGGATCGGTTCGTCGGACATGGGCCATTGGATAGGGCGCGGGGCGGCGACGGTCCAGATCGAAAACGGCCGGGCCTCCGACGGGAACGGGGCCGCAGGCTTGGCGTTGTGCGGGCAAATGGGTTAACCTTTGGGGAATAACGGTGGGACAGGCGTCATGATGAAACTGGGCTTGCTGATGGGCGTCACGCTGGTCGGGCTGTTCGCGGTGCTGCAGACCTATGGCGGGACCGACCTGCGATCCGACCGCCGCCCCGCCGCGACCCAAGGCCAGTCAAGCGCCGCGCAGGATGCGGGTGCGCCGGTGCTGACGCCGCCCGTGCCCGATCTGCCCGCCGGGGTCATCCCCGCCGCCACCCAGACGCAGACCATCGTGGAACGCTTTCCCGGCCCGGCGCTGCAGCCCTCGCCCGAATTCGGGGGGGCGCCCGTGGCGGATGCGGATGACGGCCCGGTCCTTTATGTCACGGCCAGCCGGTTGAACATGCGGTCGGGCGCGGGTTCCGGCAATCCGGTCGTGGGCGCGCTGGACGGCGGCAGCGTGGTCCGCCCCATCGGCCCCGCGGATGGCGATTGGGTGCAGGTCCGCACCGCCTCCGGGCAGGAGGGCTATGTGTCGGGCCAGTTCCTGTCGCCCGAGGCGCCTTGAAGCGCGTCCTGATCACCGGCTGTTCGTCGGGCATCGGTCTGGACGCGGCGCGCCACCTGCGCGACCACGGCTGGTCCGTGGTGGCCACCTGCCGCCGCGCCCGGGACCTGGAGGCCCGCCGCGCCGAGGGGATGGAGGCGCTGGCCCTGGACCTGGCCGATCCCGCCTCGATCGCCGATTGCGCGGCCCGGGTGCTGGCGGGCGGTCCGTTGGACGCGCTGGTCAACAACGCGGCCTTCGCCCTGCCCGGCGCGGTCGAGGACATGCCCGCCGACGCCCTGCGCGCGATCTTCGAGGTGAACCTGTTCGGCACCCATGACCTGACGCGCCGCCTGATCCCGCATTTCCGCGACCGCGGCGGGCGGATCGTGACCATCAGCTCGGTCCTAGGGCTGGTGGGCATCCCGTGGCGCGGCCCCTATGTGGCGACGAAATTCGCGCTGGAGGGGCTGACCGACGTGCTGCGGCTGGAGATGCATGGCACCCCGGTCAAGGTCGTGCTGATCGAACCCGGACCCATCACCAGCCGCATCCGCGAAAACGCCATCCCGCATTTCGAACGGTGGGTGGACTGGCAGGCCAGCCCGCGCGCCGATCAGTATCGCGCGACCCTGCTGAAGCGTCTCTATGGCCCCGGCGGCAAGGACCGGTTCGAGCTGCCGCCCCGCGCGGTCAGCGACCGCATTTTGACCGCGCTGACCGCCCCGAACCCCGCCCCGCGCTACTATGTCACAACGCCCACGCGCATTTCCGGGCTGGCGCGGCGGGTTCTGCCGACCCGCGCTCTGGACTGGTTCGCGCGGCGCAACTAGGTTGACCCCCGAAAGGCGGTGCCCCATGCCCGACAAGACCCTCTTCCTCGTGACCGTGCTGGCCATCGGCGTCGTGGTCGCGATCCTGATG